>PWRV01000178.1 GCA_003563455.1 Thioalkalivibrio sp. | reverse complement strand
CGCACGCTGCGCGGCAAATGCGATTTGCCACTTGCTTCAGAATCAACCACCTATGGTGGTCGATTCTGGCGGCACTTCCTTGTGCCGCAGGGAAACGCCGATAAATCAGCGTTTCCCTAGTGGACCATGCCCCCTCTCCCTCGGCGATCCCTGCCCCGCAAGGGGCGCAGGGGTTTTGCAACACCGCGCTTGCAGCGGGAAAATAGCGGCTCGCGCCTACCAACTGACGAGTCCATGACATCGATCCCTGCCCGCCACCGGACCACCCCCGTACGGGTGGGCAATGTCACCGTTGGCGGCGACGCGCCGGTCGTGGTGCAGTCGATGACCAACACCGACACCGCGGACCCGATCCGCACCGCGATCCAGGTCGCCGAACTGGCGCGTGCCGGCTCCGAGATCGTGCGCATCACCGTGAATACCGAGGAGGCGGCCGCTGCCGTTCCGGAGATCCGCGAACGTCTGGACGGCATGGGTCTGAATGTGCCGCTGGTCGGGGACTTCCACTTCAACGGCCACAAGCTGCTGGCGAAGTATCCGGCGTGTGCAGAGGCGCTGGCAAAGCTGCGGATCAATCCGGGAAATGTCGGCAAGGGCTCGAAGCGCGACGCGCAGTTCGAGGCGATGATCGAGGTCGCCTGCCGCTACGACAAGCCCGTGCGCATCGGCGTGAACTGGGGCAGCCTGGACCCGGCGGTACTCGCGCGCCTGCTGGACGCCAACGCGGCGCGTCCGGAGCCGCTCCCGCTGGAGGACGTGACCCGCGAGGCGCTGATCGCGTCCGCGCTCGAGAGCGCCGCGCAGGCCGAGGCGATCGGGCTGCCGCACGACCGGATCGTGCTGTCGGCGAAGGTCAGCGGAGTACAACCACTGATCCGCGTCTACAGCGACCTGGCCGCTCGCTGCGACTACCCGCTGCATCTCGGGCTGACCGAGGCCGGCATGGGCGTGAAGGGCATCGTCGCCTCCACCGCGGCGCTGGCGGTGCTGTTGCAGCAGGGCATTGGCGACACCATCCGCATCTCGCTGACACCGGAGCCGGGCGGTGACCGCACCCAGGAGGTCCTCGTCGCGCAGGAGATCCTGCAGAGCCTCGGTCTGCGCAGCTTCCTCCCGGCGGTGATCGCCTGCCCCGGCTGCGGGCGCACCTCGAGCGACTACTTCCAGAAGCTCGCACAGGACATCCAGGGCTTCATCCGTCACCAGATGCCGGACTGGAAAAAGCGCTACCCGGGCGTCGAGGAGATGACCGTCGCGGTAATGGGCTGCGTGGTGAACGGGCCGGGCGAGAGCCGGCACGCCAACATCGGCATCAGCCTTCCGGGCACCGGCGAGGTCCCGGTCGCACCCGTCTACGAAGACGGCGAAAAGACCGTAACCCTGAAAGGCGAACGGATCGCCGAGGAATTCCAGGCCCGCGTGGAAGCCTACATCGAACGGCGCTACGGGCAGAGCGCTTGACGTGAAAATATAGCCACGGATGGACACGGATGAACACGGCTCTTTTTTGAATGAAGCCCTATCCGTGTTGATCAATGTGTATCCGTGGCTGGGCTTGTCATCCTTCGGGGTGACCCGGAGCCATGCCAGTCAGGATAGCGCCATCGGCCAGAGGCTGGCCTCCTAAGAACCTTCGCCCCTGTAGGAAGCGAGTCCTCTCGGCGATTCCGGCGCTGTAACCAATTCATCACCCCGCCGTCACACGGTTGCCAAGCGCAGAGCGCACAGTGCACGCATGAACGGTTCCATGCTGCACCTGCGACAAGCGGACGCCCCCACTTCCGCGCAGACGGTGCCTCGCCGTCGACGGGTGACGGTGGTCACCGAGACCTGGCCGCCGGAGGTCAACGGGGTGGCGATGACCATCCACCGGCTGGTCGAATGGCTGAGCCGCCGGCACGAGGTTTCGCTGATCCGCGTGCGGCAGCGCGGCGACGATGCGGGCACCGCTATTCCGGGTGTGACGACGCGGGTGATGGCGAGCGTGCCCCTGCCGCGCTACCGGGAACTGCGCATGGGGGTTCCCTCCACCCGTGCCCTGAAGCGGCTGTGGCAGCGCGAACGCCCCGACATCGTGCACGTGATCACCGAGGGCCCGCTTGGCTGGTCGGCCGTTCGCGCCGCGAATGCCGTCGGCATCCCGGTGATCAGCGACTTTCACACAAACTTCCACCAGTACACCACGCACTACGGGCTGGGCCTGTTCCGACCGATCGCGCTGCGCTACCTGCGCAGCCTGCACAACCGGACCCACCTCACCCTGGTCCCCACCCGAACGCTCGCAGAGGATCTCGAACAGGCGGGCTTCCGGGGGCTGGACGTGCTGGCGCGCGGTATCGACACCGAGCGCTTCAGTCCCGAGCGGCGACAGCAGACGCTGCGGGCGCACTGGGGTGCGGGCCCGGACGACCCGGTCCTGCTGATGGTCAGCCGCATCGCGCCGGAGAAGAACCTGCCGCTCGCGCTGAAGGCCTTCGAGCAGGCCCGCGCACGGACACCCGGAGCCCGCATGGTGGTGGTGGGTGATGGTCCCGCGAGGGCCTCCTTCGCCAAGGCACACCCCGAGGTGCGCTTCGTCGGGATGCAGACCGGTGAACCCCTGGCCGAACACTATGCCTCCGCCGACATCTTCGTTTTCCCGAGCCTGAGCGAGACCTTCGGCAACGTGACCCTGGAGGCAATGGCCAGCGGACTGGCCGTCGTCGCCTTCGACTACGCGGCGGCGCGCGAGCACATCGCCGATGGCGGCAACGGCCGCTCGGTACCCGGTACCGATCCCGAGGCCTTCGCGGAT
>PWRV01000252.1 GCA_003563455.1 Thioalkalivibrio sp. | reverse complement strand
GCAGCGTGAACGAGTTCGAGCGCCTCCATCTGCAGCTGGGGCCCGTTCGGCAGGCTCCGCGCCCGGAAGAGTTAGCGTGAAAGTCGCGCATTGCTCCCCTCTCCCGCTTGCCTGTCACCAAAATGTCACATTGACGTCATACTGTTGTGATCGAGAGATCGGATACTCCTCGCCGCGAATCAATGGCACCGGCTCGAACGCCTGCCCTGTTCGTGACCACCATTCCAACTGAGGAATCATGATCATGACGATGAAGAAATCACTGGTCCTGGGCGTTGTTGCCGCTCTGGGCGTCTCTGTCTCCGTAGCAACCGCCGACGTCGACGAGAACCTGCCGAACTACGAGCGCGTGTCCGGCATTTCCGGCAACCTGAGCTCGGTCGGTTCCGACACGCTGAACAACCTGATGACCCTGTGGGCGGAAGAGTTCGCGAACTTCTACCCGAACGTGAACATTCAGATCCAGGGTGCAGGCACCTCCACCGCGCCGCCGGCGCTGACCGAGGGTACGGCAAACTTCGGTCCGATGAGCCGTCCGATGCGTGACTCCGAGCAGCGCGCGTTCGAGGAGCGTCACGGATACGCGCCGACGCTGGTTCCCGTCGCGATCGACATGATCGCGGTGTACGTGAACAAGGACAACCCGGTCGAGAACCTGTCGCTCGAGCAGGTTGACGCGGTCTTTTCGGCGACCCGCGCCTGCGGTCACGACAGCGACATCGGTTCGTGGGGCGACGTCGGTCTGACCGGCGGCTGGGCCAACCGCGACATCACCATCTTCGGTCGCAACGCGGTTTCCGGCACCTACGGCTTCTTCCGCGAGAACGCGTTGTGCGGCGGTGACTTCAAGCCGACAGTGAACGAGCAGCCCGGGTCGTCCGCAGTGGTGCGCGGCGTCGAGCAGACGCTGGGCGGGATCGGCTACTCCGGCATCGGCTACCGCACCGCGGGAGTGCGTGTGGTTCCGCTGAACGGCTTCGAGGCCACCGCGGACAACGCCGCCACCGGCGACTATCCGCTGGCGCGCTTCCTGTACATCGCGGCCAACCAGAACCCGGAAGCCGGTTGGAACCCGCTCGAGCGGGAGTTCTTCCGCATGGTGCTCTCGCGAGAGGGCCAGGAAGTCGTAAACCGCGACGGCTACGTCACGCTGTCCGCCGCCGCGGCCGAACGATTCCGCAGCGAGATGAATCTCGATTGAAGTCGTTCCGGTAAACAGACGGCTGAGCCCTGGCACCACCCCCCGGTGTCAGGGCTCGTTTTTGTCTCTGAGCATCAGCATATAAACAGAGGTTGATCATGTCTGCTGTGACCAAGGACTCCGCTCTTCCCGAGGGATCCCTGCTGCCGGACGCCGAACGCCGGCAAAAGCTGCGCAGGCGCCGGGCGTTTCGGGACGGGTTCTCCTTGTACGGAGTGGGCACGGGCGGCATCGGCGTGATCCTCGCTCTGGCGCTGATCTTTGTTTACCTGTTTTACGAGGCCTTCCCGCTGCTGAAGCCGGTCAGCGTGGACCTGGGGGTCGAATACACAGTGCCGGGCGATGCCGAGCCGGCGCCTACCCTGCATCTGACGCTGGACCGCTTCGAGCAGATCGGTGCACGGTTTTCGAAATCGGGGACGATAACCTTCTTCGACGCGAACACGGGGGCTGTGCAGAAACGCCTGGCTGTGCCGGTGCCGGAAGGAGAGCGAATTACCGCCTTCGGTCGGGCGGAAAGCCGGCGCAGGCTGTTCGTGCTCGGCTACTCCGACGGCAGCGTGCTGCCGATCCAGGTTGATTATCCGCAAACCTTTGTCGGGGGGCAGCGAATCATCGACCCCGAGCTTTCCTTTCCGCTTGGCAGCGACCCGATCCGGATCGGTGCGGGCTTGGTGGAAGAGTATTCCGCGCTCGCGGTCGTCGAGGGCCGAGGCGGCTATATCGTCGCCGGCGGAACCGCCGAAGGCGAGATCGCGATGGCCCTGTTCTCGACTCGAAGGAATCTGATGACCGGCGAGGTGCAGATTCAACGGTCGGACTATGACCTGCCGGCCCTGGGGCGACCGGTGCGGCAGATCCTTCTGCCCGAGACATTGCGCAACGTCTTTGTGATCGACGATCGAGGCCATCTGTTCAGTTTCGACATCGTCGACCGGAACAATCCGTTCCTGGTCGAGGAGGTCGAGATGGTCGGGGAGGGTGCCCGGGTCACCGCTGCCGAATTCCTGGTCGGTTCGCGCTCGCTGATCGTCGGAGGTTCCGACGGCAGCGTGCGCCAGTGGTTCCCGGTGCGGGACGAGGAGACCGGCGTCGCGCACATGACGTTTATCCGCAGTTTCCGAAGCCACGACGCCCCGGTCACGTTCATCGAACCGGAATACATCCGCAAGGGGTTCCTGACCGGCGACGAGGTCGGCACGGTGGGTCTTCATTTCGCAACCTCCAGCGTGACGCTGGCAATGAAGGCGGTCTCCGACAACCCCGTCGTCCGCATGGCGATGGGGCCGAACAATCGCCGGGCATTGGTGAAGAGCGAGGACTCCGAAGTGATGCGGGTCCTCGAGATCGACAACCCCCATCCGCAGACCACGCTGAGCGCCCTGTGGGGCCGCGTCTGGTACGAGGGCCGAAGCGAGCCCGAGTTCATCTGGCAGTCGTCGTCTGCCGACGATGCGTTCGAACCCAAGCTCAGCATCGTGCCGCTGTCGGTCGGCACATTGAAGGCCGCGTTGTTCGCGATGCTGCTCGCAACCCCGCTGGCGATCATGGGCGCAATCTACACGGCCTACTTCATGTCAACGAAGATCCGGCG
>PWRV01000007.1 GCA_003563455.1 Thioalkalivibrio sp. | reverse complement strand
GCCGTGGTGCTGGCCGTCGACCTCGCAAACCAGTCGGCGCAACGGGCCTTCGACCGATCGATGATCGAGGTGGCCGGCGCCGCGACCCACCAGGTGCTCGGTCCGGTGGAGGGGTTTTCCGAGGACCACTACCGGGACCTGCGGCTGCAGGGGTGGCGTGATATCGCCCCGATCGTCGAGGGGCCGCTGCGGCTGGCGTCCGGCGAGACGATCTACCTGCTCGGGATCGATCCGCTGGCGGAGGCCCCGTTTCGCGAAGGCGCGGCAAGCTTCGGCGCCGCACCGATCCAGCGGCTGCTGACCGAGCCCGGGACCGTGCTGGTGCCCCCGCACTGGCTGGAGGATCGGTCGATCCGGGAAGACGAGGACCGGGTCGTGCTGGTTACCCCTGCCGGAGAGCGCGAGGTGACGGTGCTCGGCGCGCCGGAAGCGGGCGAGGATGCACGGGTGTGGATCGCGGACATCGCCACTGCGCAGGTGCTGCTGGACCGTGTCGGCCACCTGGACCGCATCGATGCCCGGCTCGACGCGCCGGATGGCCCGGCGGCGCTCGAGGCCGCGCTCCCCGCCGGTCTCGATCTGGTGCCGGTCGCGGCGCGGGATGCCGCGGCGCGCGAACTTGCGCAGGCCTTCCGGATCAACCTCACCGCGATGAGCCTGCTGGCCCTGCTGATCGCGGCCTTCCTGATCTACAACACCCAGACCTTTTCGGTGCTGCGCCGGCTGGAGGTACTCGCGGACCTGCGTCTGATCGGGGTCAGTCGCCAGCAGGTGATGACGCTGGTGCTGATCGAGGCACTGCTGGTCGGCCTGGTCGGGACCCTGCTCGGCGCGGTCGCGGGCGTGGTGCTGGCGCAGGCACTGGTCGAGCAGGTCGCATTGACGGTGTCCGATCACTTCTTCGCGGTGGCCGTGACTGCGGTGGAACCCCGTCCCCTGGCCCTGGCCGCGGTGGTCGCGCTTGGGCTCGGGCTGTCGCTGGTGTCGGCGCTGGCACCGGCGTGGGAGGCGGCGCAGGAGCGGGGCGTCGGCGGGTCCGGGCGTGCGGCGCTGGAGCAGCGCGGGCGAAGGCTTGCCCGCTTTTTGCTGGCCGCGGGCGTCGTCGTCCTGCTGCTGGGTGCGGCCGTGGCGGCCCTGGGAATCGGCGCGCTGGTGGGCGGTTTCGTGGCGCTGTTCCTGATGATCACCGGCTTCCTGCTGCTGTTGCCCTGGGTCCTCGCGGTGGGGCTGCAATGGCTGGGCGGGGCGGCCGTGCAGCGGCTGGAGTCGCCTCTCCCGCGCATCGCCGTCAGGAGCCTGGAGCGCGGACTGTCCCGCAGTGGTCCGGCGGTGGTCGCGCTGACACTGGCGCTGGCGGCGGCCATCGGGGTCAGTGTCCTGGTTGGCAGTTTCCGCGTTAGCGTGTCCGAATGGCTCGGGCAGACCCTCACCTCGGATGTCTACGTGGTTTCGGTCAGCCCCGCCTCCGCACGCGGTGGCTCGCGGCTGCCCGGTGAATGGGCGCGGACGATCGCGGAGTGGCCGGAGGTGGCCTCGGTCAGTACGGGATCGACGATGGACGCGGTCTCCGACCTTGGAATGATCCAGCTCTTCCTGATCGATCCCCACGAGGACTGGCTCGATCACATGCCGCTGGTTCGGGGCAGCGTTGCGGGGCTCGACGAGCGGCTGCGCGACGAGGACATTGTGCTGATCACCGAAGGGTTTGCAGCCCACGAGGAACTGGGGGTGGGCGACCGGCTCGAGATCGCGACCCCGTCGGGGCGCCGCTCCTTCGAGGTGGGCGGGGTCTATCGGGACTACAGTAATCCCGGCGGGACCGTGCTGATTCGTGCCGACCGCTTCCATGCCGGCGAGCCGCCGGGATTCGCGTCGATGGGCCTGATTGCGGCGCCCGACGTGCCGCTCGAGGCGCTGGAGGACCGGCTCGACCGCTGGCTCGCGGAGCAGCCGGAACCGGCGATGGTCACGCGGCCCGACGCGATCGAGGCCGAGTCGATGGCGATCTTCGATCGCACCTTCGCGATCACCCACCTGCTGCGCGTGATCACGCTGGTGGTCGCCTTCGTGGCCATTCTCAGCGCGCTGGTCGCGCTGCAGATGGAGCGGGCGCGCGAGTACGCGGTGCTGCGCAGCCCGGGATTGCTGCCGGACGGCGTGGTCCGCCTGGTCTTCCTGCAGGGGGGAGTCCTCGGCCTCTTTGCCGCGGTTGCGGCGATCCCGCTGGGGCTGGGCATGGGCTGGGTGCTGATCGAGGTGATCAACCGCGAGGCCTTCGGCTGGCGCATGGACGTGCTGCTGCCGGGACTGCCACTGGCGGAGAATCTCGCCCTGGGACTCGGCGCGGCGCTCCTGGCATCCATCTACCCGGCCTGGCGCCTGGCGCGCATGCCGCTGGTGCCCGCGCTGCGGGTTGAGGCGTGAAGGGGGTTCATCGTTCCCCGAATGCGTGCAGGAGTCCAGCCGCTGGCCGATCGATCCTCCCGGGCGCCGGATCGGCGAGAGGGCTCGCCGCCTACAGGGGCTGGGCCCCAGGTTGCAGGAGGCCAGCCTCTGGCCGATTTTTCCCACGCCGGAAGCGGCGAACAGGCTCGCCGGCTACAGCGTCTTCAGATATTCCATCAGCGCCTGCCGTTCCTGCTCTCGTAGCCCGTCGCCGAAGCGGTGCCCCTCGTTACCGTAGCCGTGACGGGTGGTGTCGTAGATCCGCTTCGCGGCGGCGGGATCGTCGGCTTCGCCTTTGCCGGATTCCAGCACGTCGAAGCGCCAGCCGAGCCGGTCGGGGTCGTACTCGCGCGG
>PWRV01000091.1 GCA_003563455.1 Thioalkalivibrio sp. | reverse complement strand
TCGCCCTCGTGCCCTGCCTCCGAGCTTCTGAATCTCGCGGTCCAGCGCAGCCAGTTCCTTCCGCTGACGCGCGACGATTTCCTTGCGCTGGGCCTTCAGTTCCTCGCGCTTCTTCCTGAGCTCCTGCTCCTGGCGCTCCGCCTCTTCCTTCTCGCGTTCCCGCGCGAGCGCATACAATTCCTCGGCGCTCAGGTTGTTCATTTCCTTTGCCGTCTTGCTCACGAACGTCTCTCCTAAGTCGATAGGTTCAGTTGAAATGGGAAGTCATTCCACGTTAGTGAAGTGTAGTTGAACCCCCACAGACACGCATCGCAAAAAAGGGTTCCGCATGTTTCTTGACTCGTGCGAAATTTTCGCTCTGAGCTCACGGCAGATTGTTGCCGTGCATTGTGCTGATAATCGCGAAACTCTGTCGGTGGCGGCCCGCGTGGTCTTGACGGGTCAGCGCTGCACGAAGCGAGCCTCTGACCGATGGTTTTCCGGCGCCCGATCTTGCAAGTATCCAGTTCTTGCAATTCCCGGATCACCGCCAGCGCTGCGACAACGAGAGACGCCACAAGAACGACAACGGAATGGGCTGACCGATCGCGGGCGAAACGGACCGTCTTCGGCGTCTTCGGGGTAATCACCGACTGCCGTTCAGTGCTACACGGCCCGCAATCATATTTCCGGTGCTGCCGGAGGACTCCGGCAGCACCGGTTCGCCGGTTTCAGGGAAGGACGGAACCTATCGGGCCGTTTTTGGGGGCAAAAACGGCCGTCTAAGGCCCTCAGAGGCGCGGATTTTGCCCGTTTTTGGCGGGTGATCAGGGGGTTGGCTTGGTCCGACCCCGGGGTGGGGGGTGCTTGACAGTGGGGGGGGTTTGCGGTTGGTATGGGGGTGGTCCCTGCGTGGTGGTTCGCTTGACGAGCCGCTTTTCCGCGGTTGCGCGGACGGGTGTTTCGGCTTGCCCGGCGGGGGAGTCAATGCCCGAGGAGGGATCGAGCCATGTCGGACGCACATTGCTTGACCGGAATCTGGAGTTGCCTGCAAACGGCCGACTCGCCCCAGCCTGTCCGCGATGCCCGAGAAAAGGCGGCCGCGCCTGTGGCGAAGGGTTACAGGCGACCGGCGGAACGGGGCTTTCGCCGCAACGAGCGCGGCCGGGTGACCCTGCTTTTCGGGAGTCTGTCATCGGCCCACGACCGGCTGGTCAAGGCGACACTGCAGGGCCTCGGGTACAACGCCGACCACCTGCCGACGCCGAAGCGGCGCGACTTTCAGAGCGGCCGCGAGTACTGCAATCCCGGCCAGTGCAATCCCGTCTATTTCGTCACCGGCGCGCTGATCCGCTACCTGGAACGGCTGCGCGACGAAGAGGGGCTTTCCACCGACCGGATCGTGTCGGACTACATCTTCGTGACCGCCGGTTCCTGCGGGCCCTGCCGCTTCGGCATGTACGAGGCGGAACACCGCCTGGCGCTGCGCAAGGCGGGCTTCGAGGGTTTCCGGGTGATCACCTTCGACAAGAAGGCCGGCGGCGACGGCCACGATCCGGGCGCGATCGGCGATGGCTTCGAGATGGACGTGCGGCTCTACCGCGCGCTACTGAATGCGCTGTTCATGGCCGACGTCCTCAATGCAATCACGCATCAGATCCGGCCCTACGCCAACGATCCCGACCAGGTCGACGCGGTGATGGACACCTGCATCGCTCACTGCGAGGAGACCCTGCGGCGCCGGAGCTACGCCGTCTCGCCGGGACCGCTCGCCCGCTGGCTTCGTCCGCTGACGCCGTTCCGCTCTGCGGAAGACGTCGCACAGCTCCTCGCACAGCCCCGCGAGCGCGACTACATCGAAGCCCTTGGCCGCTGCCGCCGCATCATTGAGGAACGAGTGCAGATCGACCGCAGCATGCCGAAGCCCCTGGTGAAAATCACCGGCGAGTTCTGGGCGCAGACCACCGAGGGCGACGGGAATTTCCGGATGTTCCGGTTCCTGGAGAGCGAGGGTGCCGAGGTGCGCGTCGAGCCGCTGGCGGCCTGGATCGACTACATGCGCCACAACCTGCACTCGCTCCTGAAGGATCGCCAGGTGATCACCTGCGACGCGGCCCGCGCGCGCGGTGGCGCCTGGGTGTTCCCGTGGACGGCGGCCTGGTCGCGATACCTGTTCCAGGACGGCATGCTGCGGCTCACCGGAGTCCTGATGCGGCGCGAGTACGACCGCATGCGCCGTGCCCTCGGCGGGACCACGCCCGCCCTGTCCCAGCAGGGCGTGCTGCAGCGGCTCGGGCATCCCTTCTACCACTCCCGCATCACCGGCGGCGAGGGCTATCTCGAAATCGCGAAGAACCTGCACGCCTATCACCACGGCCAGGCCCACATGACGCTGTCGCTGAAGCCCTTCGGGTGCATGCCCTCGACGCAGTCCGATGGCGCGCAGGCGGCGGTGCTCGGACGCTACCCCGAGATGAACTTCCTGCCCATCGAGACCTCCGGGGACGGCGAGGTCAACGCCTATTCACGCGTACAGATGGCCCTGACCGAGGCCAAGGAGCATTGCCGCCGCGAGTTCCACCAGACGCTGCAGGACACCCGGTGGACCCGGGAGACGCTGGCCGACTTCGTGCAGCGGCACCCGGAGCTGCGTCAGCCGCTCCACCGCATCCGGGGGCGCGAGGGCGTCGCCGGCACCGCCGCGAATCTTGCCTGCCACGCGGCCGAGCTGCGCGACCGCCGGGGCCGAGGGCTGGCCCGCACGTTCGCCAGGATCCGGCATGGAGGGTCGCAATGAACGCAGAGAGCACGAACCGTTCGACGCAAACCCGCCCGGAAG
>PWRV01000237.1 GCA_003563455.1 Thioalkalivibrio sp. | reverse complement strand
GATAACCACCGACTGGAGAGCCGTGTGCGGGAGAACCGCACGCACGGTTCGGAGGGCGGGGAGGGCGTCAGCCCTTTCCGACCCCTATCGATCCCTGTGGGAGGCGAGCCCTCTCGGCGATTGGGCGCGGGGAGCGCCCAGGGGGGGCTGGCCTCCCACGGGGCTCACGAATCGCACCATCAGCAGCGGCTTTACTGGCAATCAGCTCCGGGTTTGCCTGCCAAGCGATCCGTAATCAAGTATATTCCCCAACCCGATTTTTCCTTCCGAGTCTCTACCCTGGAGTTTCCGCAATGTTTTCCATTCGAATGAGCATCAACGGCTACGACCCCGAACTCTGGTCCGCGATCGAGAGCGAATCGCGCCGCCAGGAAGAGCACATCGAGCTGATTGCCTCGGAAAACTACGCGAGCCCGCGGGTGCTGGAGGCACAGGGATCGGTACTCACCAACAAGTACGCAGAAGGCTATCCCGGCAAGCGCTACTACGGCGGCTGCGAGTTCGTCGACATCGCCGAGAACCTGGCGATCGAGCGGGTGAAGAAGCTCTACAACGCCGACTATGCCAACGTGCAGCCGCACTCCGGCTCGCAGGCCAACGCAGCGGTCTACATGGCCCTGCTTCAGCCGGGGGACACGGTGCTCGGAATGAGCCTCGCGCACGGCGGCCACCTGACCCACGGCGCCAGGGTCAACTTCTCGGGCAAGATCTACCACGCGGTGCAGTACGGCATCGATGACGAGGGTCTGCTCGACTACGACGAGATCGAGCGGCTCGCGCTGGAACACAGGCCGAAGATGATCGTCGCCGGTTTCTCCGCCTACTCGCGGGTGATGGACTGGTCGCGCTTCCGGGCCATCGCGGACAAGGTCGGCGCCTACCTGCTCGTCGACATGGCGCACGTCTCCGGGCTGATCGCCGCCGGCGTGTATCCGAACCCGGTGCCGCACGCCCACGTGGTCACCTCGACCACCCACAAGACCCTGCGCGGCCCTCGCGGTGGCATCATTCTGGCCCAGTCGAACCCCGAACTCGAGAAGAAGTTTCAGTCGCTGGTCTTCCCGGGTACCCAGGGCGGACCGGCGATGCACGTGATCGCCGCCAAGGCGGTGGCTTTCAAGGAGGCGATGGAGCCGGAGTTCCTGGCCTATCAGGAAGAGGTGGTCGCGAACGCGCGCACGATGGCCGCGACCATGATGGAGCGTGGCTACCAGGTGGTGTCCGGTGGCACCGACAACCACCTCTTCCTGCTGAGCCTGATCGACAAGGGCCTGACCGGAAAGGCTGCCGATGCGGCCCTCGGCGCCGCCAACATCACCGTGAACAAGAATGCCGTTCCCAACGACCCGCAGTCGCCCTTCGTGACCAGCGGCATCCGCATCGGCACCCCGGCGGTGACCACCCGCGGCTTCGGCGAGACCGAGTGCCGGGATCTCGCCAACTGGATCGCGGACGTTCTCGACGACCACGAGAACCCCACCGTGATCGAGACCGTGCGCCACCGGGTGCTCGACGTGTGCGCCCGGTTCCCGGTCTACGGCACCGGCGAAACCGGCGAATAGGACCGCGCGATGCGCTGCCCGGCCTGCGGCGCCGACGACACCCGGGTGGTCGACTCGCGCGTCGCCGGACCGGAACAGGACCAGATCCGGCGCCGGCGCGAGTGTCAGGTCTGCGGGGCCCGCTTCACCACTTTCGAGCGTGCGGAGTTCAGCATGCCGCGGGTGGTCAAGCGCAGTGGCGAGCGGGTGGCCTTCGACGAGGAGAAGCTGCGCGGCGGGCTGCGCCTGGCGTTGCACAAGCGCCCGGTGCGCACCGACGAGGTCGAGGCCGCGATCGACCGCATCAAGCGGCGGCTGGCGGCATACGGGCAGCGCGAGATCCGTTCCGACCGCATCGGCGAATGGGTGATGGAGGAGTTGCGGGCGCTGGACCAGGTCGCCTACATCCGCTTCGCCTCGATCTACCTCAGCTTCGCCAACGTGCAGTCCTTCCGCGATGCGATCGAGCGGCTGGAGCAGGACCTGTCGCCTGAGATGCGCCGCTCGCAGCTGCGCCTGATCGACCAGGAGGACGAGGGTGCCGGTCCCCCGGAGCCGGGGGCGTGAACGACCACGGCTACATGGGGCGGGCCCTGCAGCTGGCCGAACTGGGCCGGTATACCACCGATCCGAATCCCCGGGTTGGGAGCGTCGTGGTACGGGACGGCAGGATCGTCGGCGAGGGCGTCCACTGGCGGGCCGGCGAGCCGCACGCTGAGATCCACGCGCTGCATGCGGCAGGGGAGCTTGCCCGGGCTGCGACCGTCTACATCACCCTCGAGCCCTGCGCCCATCATGGCCGCACGCCGCCCTGTGCCGACGCGCTGGTCGCCGCGGGGGTCGGGCGGGTGGTGGTCGCGATGCAGGACCCGAACCCGCTGGTCTCGGGCCGGGGGCTTGAGCGCCTGCGTGCGGAAGGCATCGCGGTCGAGCACGGGGTGCTGGAGTCCGAGGCCCGGGCGCTCAACCCCGGCTTCGTGCGGCGCATGGAGACAGGTCGCCCCTGGGTTCGGGTGAAGCTCGCCTCGAGCCTTGATGGGCGCACCGCGATGGCCTCCGGCGAGTCCAGGTGGATCACTGGTCCTGCGGCGCGGCGGGACGTGCAGCACTGGCGCGCGCGGGCCAGCGCCATCCTGACCGGCAGCGGCACCGTGCTTGCCGACGACCCGCAGATGACCGTGCGCCTGTCGCCTGCGGAACTGGTCTCGGACAGCGGTATCGATCCGGACCGCTTCCCGGAGCTGCAGGAGGTCCCCGTGCGCCAGCCGCTGCGGGTGG
>PWRV01000152.1 GCA_003563455.1 Thioalkalivibrio sp. | reverse complement strand
TCGCCCGCGGCGGTGAAACGCCCTTCGAGGGTCTTGATGTTGTTCATGGGGGCCATCCTTCAGCGGTTCGGAGCGGAAGCCGGCGCCTCGGGCCCGGCGAAGCGCGGTATTGTAGCACCGGGATGCGCCACCCGTGGCCGGCAAAACGCCCGCAGGGTCGGCAAAGGCCCCAAGGCCGTGCCCACCATTAGCCTCTTTGGGAGCGGCCTCTGGCCGCGATGCGGCGGCAGGAGCAATCGCGGCCGGAGGCCGGTCCTACAGGCGGTGGGGTTTCAGGTGGGGTTCTGCACGTAGTCGACCACTTCGAGGCCGAAACCGCCGAGGCCGTGGAATCGCTTCGGCGCGGAAAGCAGGCGCATCTTGCCTACACCGACGTCGGCGAGGATCTGCGCGCCGATGCCGTACATGCGCCACTCGGCGGAGGTCTGCACCGGCGGGCGCAGGTCCGCATGGCCGGCGGCCAGTTCGTGCAGGCGGCGGATCATGGTGTCGGCAGGCTCCGGCTTGCGCAGCACCACCGCGACCCCGGAACCGGCCTCGTCTATCCGGCGCAGCGCGTCGTCCAGCGGCCAGCCGCAGTCGGGGCCGGCGAAACCGAGGGTGTCGCAGATCGTCTGTTCCAGGTGCACGCGCACCAGGGTCGGCTCGCCCGGCTTCGGCTGGCCCCGGACCAGCGCGAAGTGCAGTCCATGGTCCACCTCATCCTGGAAGGCGATCAGACGAAAAGTGCCGTGCGCGGTCGGCAGATCGACCTCGGCGGCCCGGCGCACCGTCTTCTCGTTCTCGATGCGGTAGCGGATCAGATCCTCGATCGTGCCCATCTTCAGCCCGTGCTCGGCGCAGAAGCGCTCGAGGTCCGGACGCCGCGCCATGCTGCCGTCCTCGTTCAGGATCTCCACGATCACCGCCGCCGGCTCGGCCCCGGCCAGGCGCGCGAGATCGCAGCCGGCCTCCGTGTGCCCCGCCCGCACCAGCACCCCGCCGGGCTGGGCCATCAGCGGGAAGACGTGGCCCGGCTGCACGATGTCCTTGGGCTGGGCGTTCGGCGCGACCGCGGTGCGAATGGTGTGCGCGCGGTCGTAGGCCGAGATCCCGGTGGTCACGCCCTCGGCCGCCTCGATGGACACGGTGAAGTTGGTGGAGTGCGTGTCATTGGTGTCCGTGACCATCAGCGGCAGCGCCAGTTGGCGGCAGCGCTCGCGGGTCAGCGTCAGGCAGATCAGTCCGCGGCCGTAGCGGGCCATGAAGTTGATGTCCTCGGGCCGCACGTGCGACGCGAGCATCAGCAGATCGCCCTCGTTCTCCCGGTCCTCGTCGTCGACGATGACCACCATATGCCCGGCGTGCAGTTCGTCGAGGATCTCGCGGGTACCGGAAAATTCCATCAGGGATGTCCGTCGGGGGGCGCGCGGACTCAGTCGCGCGGGCCGGTGTGATTGGGAAAGCCCTGCTCGGCCAGCCAGTCCTCGGACAGGCCGCCGGAATGACCGGGCTGCGCGGCGCGCTCGCCAAGCACCAGGCGTTCGAGGTAGCGGGCGACCAGGTCGACCTCCAGGTTCACGCGGCTGCCGACGCGGTAGACCGAGAAGCGTGTCATATCCCAGGTGTGGGGGATGATGTTCACGTCGAAGGTGGCCCCGTCGACGCCGTTCACGGTCAGGCTGGTGCCGTCGATGGTGATCGACCCCTTCGCGGCGATGTAGCGTGCCAGCGCGTCGGGCGCGCGGAACTGCACCCGGGTCGAACGGGCGTCGGGCTGCATCGCGAGCACCTCGCCGACGCCGTCCACGTGACCGGAGACCAGGTGACCGCCCAGGCGCGTGTTCAGGGTCAGCGCCTGTTCGAGGTTCACGCGGTCGCCGACCCCCAGATCGCCCAGCGTGGTCACGCTCAGGCTCTCGCGGCTGACGTCCGCGCCAAACTGACCGCCGTTGAGCTCGGTCACGGTCAGGCAGACCCCGTTCACCGCGATCGAGTCCCCGAGCCGGGTGTCGCCGAGATCCATCTCCGGCGCGCGCACCTTCAGTCGCAGGTCGCCGCCGCGTGGCTCAAGCGCCGCGATGGTGCCAAGGGTCTCGATGATTCCGGTGAACATGGGGTGTGGTCAGGCTGGCGGTGGTAAAGGGAAAACGCGAGATGATACCCAATTCGCCGATCGTCGGCACAATTCGTTAACGCGAAGTTCGCGCATTCTCCCCTCTCCCGCTTGCGGACAAGGTGCCCAAGGGCCGGGGACAGATTTGCAAATCTGTCCCCGGGGCGCCGGGAGCGGATTTCGAACCGCCGTAGGCGGGCCCGAAGGGCGGAGGGCAGGATGCCCGGAGTAACAGGGCCGGGGGAGAGGGCCGGGGCCGGAGCCGCACCCCCTCCCCAACCCTCCCCCGCACGCGGGGGAGGGGGTTTTGATCGTCAGCCCGCCGCTCCGCGATGGTCCATGGTGGGCACACTTCGTTTTGCCCACCCTACGGGTGCGGGTGGGCGGGGAACGGGTAGGCGCGCAGGCGCAGGGCGTCACCGACCCAGTCGGTGGCGAAGATGTCTAGTTCGGCGCGCTCGGCCATCCGCTGCAGCGGCCAGTCCAGCAGCGGGCGGGCGCCCGACCCCATCAGGCAGGGGGCGAGGTAGAACAGCCACTCGTCGACCAGGCCGTGGCGGGCCAGCGCGCCGGCAAGCCCCGGGCCCGCCTCCACGTGCAGTTCGTTCACGCCGCGCTTCCCGAGCAGATCCAGAACCGGCGACAGCTCCAGCCTGCCCTCTTCCAGCGCCGGCATGCCGAGCACCTCGGCGTCCCGGCCCCGAAGCGCCCCGGCCTTGCCGGATTCCGCG
>PWRV01000041.1 GCA_003563455.1 Thioalkalivibrio sp. | reverse complement strand
GATCCAGCCAGGCGCCCAGGCGCGTGGTCCAGCCGTATCGGCGCACGAGATGTCCGTCCAGTGCATCACTGAAGCCGGCGATCGCGAGAAGCACCAGCGCAGCCCAGTAATCGCCCCGGTAGATGAACCAGACGATCGGGATGGTCAGGAACATCCGCGCCAGCGTGATCAGGTTGGGCAGTTGGCGCAGGTTCATCGGCGTGCGCGCGGGGTCCGGAACCAAAGGTCGGTCTCCGCGTCGTCGCGCGGCGTGTCTGCGGCGGCGAAACCCTCCCCCGCCAGCATGTCGGCCAGGCCTTGCCGGTCCACGCCGCTGCTCAGGGCAAACACCACGGCGTCCGGCAGCAGCTGGCGGATCTGCACCGATTGCACAGCCTCCAGGGCACCCAGACGCGCGCGCAGCACCTGCAGCTCGCCAATCCCGGCCACGCCGCCGAAGCCCACCAGCGTCGACTCGTCCGCGACGAGAACCCGGGATACGCGGGCACCCAGCCGGTCCACGGCCTGCGCCGCTGCCTCCCGTGCCGCTCCGGCAGCCGACGCAGCCGTGATGTCGGCCTGCACTTCGTGGCCGCGATGGGACAGCCACGCCCGGGCCCGGGCCCGGTCACCGCGCTGTGCCACGTGGAGCAACAGCAGGCCATCCGGATCATAGCGGCGACTGGGCTCGACCAGCGCTTCGGTTACTCCCCCAACGATATCGGCGGTGTGGATCCGCCGCCGATCCTCAAGGTCCGCCAGCGGGACAAGCAATGGCAGATCACGGCCCGTCGCCCAGTCCCGAAGTGACGCCAGCACCGACGCCTCGTCCATCCCCGAACCAAGCAGCAGGCGCCGATCGTCGCGCTCCAGCACCACCCACGCCAGCAGGGCGGGCCGCGAGCCGACCCAGATCGGCACCTCCGCCTGCTGCAGCGCCGAGCGGAGACGGGCGCGGTCGAAGGCCAGCAGGAAGCGCTCGGCACCCCGGCGTTCCCGCGAGCGCAACCACTCCCGGTCGGCATCCGCAAGCAGCGCCTCCGCGAGACCGGACAGGGCCGGCGAGCGGAATCCGGCGATGCGGACCAGCGCCTCGTCGAGCCCGGCCGCCACGGCTGCATTCTCGTCGGGAGCGTCCACCATCAGTTCGAGCAATGCCGCGCGGGCCGGTGCCGCAAGCAGCAACAGGATGACCAGCAGCGCCGTGCCACGCTGCAGCCATCCGGCCGGTCCGCCACGGAGCCTCGCCGCTGCCCGGCCGCCGGAGCCGGCACGCCCCTGCCGCATCCGCTCCGGTGCCCGGGGCAATGCGGCGCGCCCCGGGGATCCACTGACCTGAAATACCACTCGCCTCTCCACCAACCACAGCAGCACATTACACAGAAGGCAACATAGCACAGCCGGAGCCTCATTCCGGAGTCCGGTTTTGCATGGGCTACCGCCCGTCGCTACCATTCACTACCCGCGTTCACGAGACTCTCAATGCCCGAATCCCACCCCGGCCTGACCTACCGCGATGCCGGCGTCGATATCGATGCAGGCAACGCCCTGATCGACCGCATCAAGCCGCACGCTGCACGCACCCGGCGACCCGGAGTGCTGGCGGGGCTCGGGGGCTTCGGTGCGCTCTTCGAAATCCCGGTCGAGCGCTTCCGCAGGCCGGTGCTGGTCTCCGGTACCGACGGGGTTGGCACCAAGCTCCGGGTCGCGCAGGAGCTGGGCCGGCACGACACCATCGGCATCGATCTGGTCGCAATGTGCGTGAACGACATCGTCGTGCAGGGCGCCGAACCACTGTTCTTCCTCGACTACTACGCGACCGGCCGGCTGGACGTCGATGTCGCCGCGGATGTGGTCAAGGGGATCGCGGAGGGCTGCGAACAGGCCGGCTGCGCCCTGGTCGGTGGCGAGACAGCCGAGATGCCAGGCATGTACCAGAACGGCGACTACGACCTTGCCGGCTTCGCGGTCGGGATCGTCGAGAAGGACGAGATCCTCGACGGCAGCCGGGTCCGTGCGGGCGATGTTCTGCTGGGCATGGCCTCCAGCGGACCCCATTCCAACGGATACTCGCTGATCCGACGCGTGCTGGAGCTCAGCGCGGGCGATCTCGAACAGCCGCTCGACAGCGCCGGGTCGGTCACGCTGGGCGACGCGCTGCTCGCCCCGACGCAGATCTACGTGCGGGCAGTGCTCGGCCTGCTGCGAACCGGACGCGTGCACGCGCTCGCCCACATCACTGGCGGCGGGCTTACGGAAAATCTGCCGCGCATTCTGCCGCGCGGCCTCGACGGCCGCATCGATCTTGCGTCCTGGCCGCGTCCGCCGGTCTTCGACTGGCTGCAGTGCACCGGCGGCATCGCCGAGACGGAGATGCTGCGGACCTTCAACTGCGGCATCGGGATGGTCGCCGTACTGCCGAGCAACGGCGTTGACGCCGCCATCTCGGAACTGGCCGCCGCCGGTCTCCCGGCCTGGCCGATCGGCGTGATCAGCGAGGGGGCTGGCACTTCCACGATCCACTACGGCTCCTCATGACGGCAGGATCTCGGGACGGCGTCGACAGGACCGGTGCGCGGCAGGCCGGGTCGCCGGACCGCGCAAAGCGGCTCGCGGTGCTGATATCGGGGCGTGGGAGCAACCTGAAGGCCCTGATCGACGCCTGCGCCGAAGGCCGGGTGAACGCCCGGATCGTAGTGGTGATCAGCAACCGCCCCGACGCACCCGGCCTTGGCCACGCACGCGATGCGGGAATCCCGCACGAGGTCATCGACCACCGCCACTACCCCGATCGCGACGCTTTCGACCGTGCGCTGGGCGACAGCCTCGCCGCACACGAGCCGGATCTGGTCGT
>PWRV01000201.1 GCA_003563455.1 Thioalkalivibrio sp. | reverse complement strand
GCGCCGAGGGCTTTTTCACCCGTTGCCGGTTCACCCGGCTTCCGGTCCGCGACGAAGTGCGCGACTACGCGGCCCGGTTCTGGCGTCCGGTCTCGTGATGGGGGCCTTGTCTGGTAATCTATGAGGCTGTCCAGTCATTGCGAGGTGAGCCGATGAGCGATTCCCGGGAGTGCCGTGTCGCGGTCTTCAGCGCGCAGAAATACGACCGCGTGTTCCTCACCCAGGCCGCGACCGACAGCAACGTTCAGTTCCACTTCCTCGAGCCCCGGCTGGAGCCGGACACGGTGGTGCTCGCGCAGGACGCGACCGCCGTCTGTGCGTTCGTGAACGACCGCCTGGATGCCGAGGTGCTGAAGGCGCTGAAGGATTCGGGCATCGACCTGGTCGCGCTGCGCTCCGCAGGCTTCAATAACGTCGATCTGGAGGCGGCCGAGAAACTCGGGGTTCGTGTCGCACGGGTGCCGGCCTACTCACCCAGCGCGGTGGCCGAGCACGCGGTGGCGCTGATCATGACCCTCAATCGCAAGACGCACCGCGCCTTCAACCGGGTGCGCGAAGGCAACTTCCTGCTCGACGGGCTGATCGGCTTCGATCTCAACGGGCGCACCGTGGGGATCGTCGGCGCGGGCAAGATCGGGCGCACCTTTGCCCGCATCATGCAGGGCTTTGGCTGCACGGTGGTCGCATTCGATCCCTACCCGGACCCCGAGGTCGAGGAGAGCGGGATCGAGTTTCTGCCCTGGGAGGCGTTTCTGAGCCGCTGCGACGTGATCAGTCTGCATTGTCCGCTGACGCCCGAGACCCACGCCATGATCGACGCCGAGGCGATCGCGTTGATGAAGCGCGGCGTGATGCTGATCAATACCAGCCGCGGCACGATCATCGACACCGCGGCGGTGATCGACGCACTGAAGAGCGGGCACATCAGCAGCCTCGGGCTGGACGTCTACGAGCAGGAAGAGAATCTCTTCTTCAAGGATCTCTCCGACGAGGTGATCCAGGACGACCTGTTCCAGCGCCTGCTGACCTTCCCGAATGTGCTGGTAACCGGCCACCAGGGCTTTCTGACGCGGCAGGCGATGGAAGAGATCGCCCAGACCACGGTGGAAAACCTGCGCTGCCTGAGCAACGACGAGCCCTGCACGAACCGACTGGTATAGGCGCCCCGCGTCCAGGCTTCGGCCTTCAGCGCCTTGCAACGCCAACGATCATGGCACTGCACTACCCTCGACGATGAACCTCCCCCTCCCCCGCTTGCGGGGGAGGGCTGGGGAGGGGGCCCGAAGCCCGCCATCGGCACAACCCAAGCCACTGAAGGAGTCACAAATGGAGCAAGGACGCTCCCGAAAAACCATCCGATTCGCCCGACAGCTTCGCAACCGGATGACCGAAGCCGAGTCCCATCTCTGGCGGCATCTTCGCAGGCGCAATATCGCCGGCTACAAATTCCGCCGTCAGCATCCGGTGGGGCCCTTCGTCGCCGACTTCGTCTGCATTGAGGCCCGCACGGTCATTGAGCTCGACGGCGGGCAACACGCCGAGCAGAGTGCATACGACGGCGCCCGCGATGCATGGCTGCGCCGGCACGGTTACACGATTCTTCGCTTCTGGAACCACGAAGTGCTGGGCGAAACCGAGGCGGTGCTGGAAGCCATTTGGGCCGCACTCACCGGGAAGTGAACGCGAGGCGTTTGGGGGCAGCCCTGACTCCGGGCCCTCACCCCCGGCCCTGTTACTCCGGGCATCCTGCCCTCCGCCCTTCGGGCCCGCCTACGGCGGTTCGAAATCCGCTCCCGGCGGATTTGTCCGCAAGCGGGAGAGGGGAGCAAACCCCCTCCTGCTTGCGGGGGAGGGCAGGGGGCGCGACTTTTACTTTCGCGTCAGACCGGTTTGCGGCGGATGGCCAGTGTGCCGCCGTTGCGGGCCGCGAAGCCCTTGCCCGGCGCGGTGCTGCGTCCGCGGCCCGCAGCCGGGCGGGTGGTGGGGCGGCGCTTGTGGCTCTCCGGGGCCTTGGCGGTGCTGCGGCCGGTCTTGGGCCGCGCCGGCTTGCCAGGCCGGTCCTTGCGCCGCGGCGCATCCGCCTGCGCGGAGGCCATGCGGACACGCGGTTCGGCGGTCCGGGCCGGCCCGAAGCGGTCTCTGGTGATCTCCGGGCTTTCCTGCGACAGTTCGAGCTTGCGCTGGGCGACGTGAATCCGGCCCAGGCGCCGCATCACCGCCGCGCTCAGCGTCGCGGGCAGATCCACGTGGCTGAAGTGGTCCATCAGGCCGATGCGGCCGATGTCCGCGCCTGACAGTCCGCCCTCGTGGGTCAGTGCCCCGACGATCTCGCGCGCACCAATGCCGTGCTGGCGTCCCACGGGCATGTAGTAGCGAACCATGTCGTCGCCACGCGGCCCCGGCTCTCGCGCCGGACCATGCGACATGCCAGATGCTCGCGACTCTCGCGACTCTTGCGCCGGGCGGGCCGGGGCCCGGGGAGCCTCTCTCCGGCCCTGCCGTTCGTTGCCATCCCGGACGCGCGGCGCGCGGCGTCGATCCGCCGCGTCGGCTTTTCGGGCGAGCGGGTCAGCAGCGGCGTCGCCTGGCGGCAGCAGCGGCGTCATCTCGGTCGCCAGTGCCACCAGCGCGGCGGCCAGATCGCGCTCCGACGTCCCGCAGCGTGCGAGCAGGGCCTCGACCAGGTCGTGGTGCCGCTCGGAATGGCCGGAGGCGAGCAGATCATCGACGCGCGCGGCGAAGCGGGCCTGCCGGCTCTCGGCGACCGCGTGCAGGTCTGGCACCGGGTGTGCGCGCACGGGCTTGCGCGTCAGGCGCTCGATCTCGTGCAGGATGCGGCGGCGGC
>PWRV01000322.1 GCA_003563455.1 Thioalkalivibrio sp. | reverse complement strand
CTAGTGGGCCATGCCCCTGGCCCGCCGGGCCGCGATTACACGGCATGAGGAGGACCTGGAATGGCTGAGTTCTGGAGCTGGATCACCGATCTGGGCAACAGCAAGATCGTCGCGCTGCTGCTGTTCATGAGCACGTTCATCGCGATCGTGATCTACCTCTTTTTGAACGGCCGGCGTTCCACGCGCCTCGAGTCCTACCGCTACATTCCGCTGGATGACGAGGATTCCCCGCTGGATCCGAATGCCGCCTCCGGCGACCGCAACAAGGGCGAAAGACAGTCATGAGCACGAACGACGACAGACCCAAAGACGAACAACCGAAAAAGAAGGCGGGCGAGGTCGAGACCACCGGTCACGTCTGGGATGCGAGCCTGCAGGAGTACAACAACCCGCTGCCGCGATGGTGGCTGTGGGGCTTCTATGCGACGGTCGTGTTCGCAGTGGTGTACTGGATACTCTTCCCGGCCTGGCCGATCGGCGCTGGCTTCACCAAGGGCATCAACACCATCACCTTCGAACAGGACGGCGAGGAGGTGACCACCCACTGGAACCCCCGCTCGCTGCTCGCCCGCGACATGCAGACCGGTACCCACGCGGTGCGCCAGCGCGAGATGCTGGAAACCGTGGGTGCGATGGAATACGACGAGATCCTCGCCGACGTCGACGCGATGAGCTTCGTGAATGCCTATGCCAAGGGCTCCTACGGCACCTGGTGCGCCGCGTGCCACCAGACCGGCGGGGCAGGCGTGATGGGCCAGTATCCCAACCTGCGTGACGACAACTGGCACTGGGGCGGCACCGTGGAGCAGATCGAGGAGACCCTGACGCTGGGTCGCCTCGGCTACATGCCCGGCTACCGGGAGACACTCAACAGTGAACAGCTGGAGCAGGTCGCCTCCTACGTACTGTCCCTGAACGGCTTCGAGATGGACGAACAGGCGGTCAGTGCCGGTGCCGACATCTTCACCGGCGAGCTCGGCGGCTGTTTCCAGTGCCACGGAATGGATGCGGGTGGGCTGCCCTCTCAGGGTGCGCCCAACCTGACCAACAATCTCTGGGGGTTGGTGGATGTGACCGGAGCGGCAGACGATGCCGAGCGCGTTGCCCGTGTCGCGTCCTTCGTGCACGACGGCGTCCAGCGCGTGATGCCCGCCTTTGCGGATCGCCTGTCGCCGACGGAGATCAAGGTGCTCACCGCCTACGTGCATTCGCTGGGCGGCGGCCAGTAGCGCAGAGCTTCCGGTCGACGCCCGGCCGGCGCCGGCCCGGTCTTCCACAAGCACGCCGTGCTTTCTGGCCAGCCCGGGGGGTTGCGGGTCTAGAATGACCACGGCTATCGGGCCGGGTCATGCCCCGCATGGGCTCGCCCCGCCGAAGCGCCACGAGTCGTTGTCCCCGCGAAGTATGCCGGCAGCTGCCGGTCGGTGAGTCCGTCATGTCCCAGTCGCTGTTCGAGGCCCGCGTCCCGATTCACCCGCGATCGGTGAGCGGACGGTTCCGGAACCTCAAGACCGGCATCCTGCTGCTTGCCTATGGCGTCTTCTTCCTGCTGCCGTGGCTGCGCTGGGATCGCGAGACCGGGCCTTCGCAGGCGGTCCTGTTCGACATTCCGAACCGGCAGTTCTATCTCTTCGACCTTGTCGTCTACCCGCAGGATATCTTCTGGCTGGCCGGGCTGTTGATGATCGCGGCGCTGCTGCTGTTCTTCGTCACCGGCATCGCGGGCCGGGTCTTCTGCGGCTACTTCTGCTTCCAGACGCTGTGGACCGACGTCTTCATGTTCCTCGAACGCCGGATCCAGGGCGAGCGGCCGGCGCGCATCCGCCTGTCGAAACAGCCCTGGAACACCGAGAAGATCCTGAAGTTCGGGGCCACGCACGCGACCTGGCTGCTGGTGGCCTTCGCGACCGGCCTCGGCTTCGTGCTGTACTGGGGCGATGCCCCGTCGCTGGTGCGCGCCTTCTTTACCGGCGAGGCGGCCAACGCCGCCTACATTACCGCCGGCCTGCTCACACTGACCACCTACACCTTCGCCGGCCTCGCGCGCGAGCAGGTCTGCACCTACATGTGCCCCTATGCCCGGTTCCAGTCGGTGATGTTCGACCGGGACACGCTGATCGTCTCCTACGACGAGACGCGCGGCGAGGGCAGCGCCGGGCGGGCCAAGCCCAGCCGCGACCTGAAGACACGGGAGCAGCGGCAGCAGGCCGGCGTGGGCGACTGCATCGACTGCGGCTACTGCGTGCAGGTCTGCCCCACCGGCATCGACATCCGCGACGGGCTGCAGATCGAATGTATCCACTGCGCGCTGTGCGTCGACGCCTGCGACGCGATCATGGACAAGCAGGGCTGGCCGCGGGGTCTGATACGCTATACCTCCGAGAGCGCGCTGGAGGGCGGGAAGACGCGCTTTCTCAAGCTCAAGACCGTGGGCTACGGGACCGCTATCGTGGTCGTCGCGGGTCTGCTGGTGCTGAGCATCCTTGGCCGAGCCGAACTCGACGCCAGCGTGAGCCAGGTGCGCCAGCCGCTGTTCGTGCAGATGTCCGACGGCAGCACCCAGAACAGCTACGAGATCGCGCTGAACAACAAGACCCAGCGCAGCCTCGATCTCGAGATCGACGTGCTCGGCCTGGAGGGAGCGACGCTCGACCTCGGCCGGGTCGAGGAGATCGTGCTCGAACCCTCGCAGCGCACCACCGTCCTCGCGCGGGTGCGCTACCATCCCGACGCGGACGACCCCACGCGCCTGCCGCTCGAGTTCGAGATCACCGACCGCGAAGGCACGATGGACCCGGTTCGCGTCAGTTCCCAGTTGAGCCTGCGCCCATGACTCGCGCGGATGTTTTCGATG
>PWRV01000003.1 GCA_003563455.1 Thioalkalivibrio sp. | reverse complement strand
GGTCGTACTTCAGGTGATGGCCGAGCTTCGGATGGCGGGGGGATTCCAGCCAGGGTCGCAGGCGTTCCAGGGTCTGCCCCGGATCCAGCTGCGGTTCGGCGTCCGGGCCCCGGTGCGCCAGCGGCAGGTACCAGCCGGTGCCAGGCTCGGTGCTGAACGACAGGCCGACCACCCGCGCCTGCATGTATTCGAGGCTGGTGGTTTCGGTGTCGAAGGCGACCAGTTCGGCCGCCTCCAGCCGTTCCAGCAGCGTATCCAGGGCCTCCGGACTGCGCACGGCCCGGTATTCGGCGACCGGCGCCTCTGCGACCGGGCTCGCGGCACCGCCCCCCCCTGCGCCGGGGTTGTCTGCGCTGGCGGGCTTCAGTTCGTCGAGCCAGCGCCGGAACCCGTAGCGCGTGACCAGTTCGCGCAGGCGCTCGGTATCGGGCTCGGCGAGGGTGAGTTCGTGCTCGTCGATCCCGAGATCCACGTCGCGCCGCACCGTGACCAGTTCCCGCGACAGCGGCAACTGGTCCCTGGCCGCCCGCAGATTTTCCCCGACCTTTCCGCCAATGGCATCGGCATTCTCCAGCACCCCGTCCAGGCTGCCGTACTGGCCGATCCACTTCGCGGCGGTCTTCGGGCCCACCTTGTCCACGCCGGGGACGTTGTCGACGCTGTCACCCACCAGCGTCAGATAGTCGACGATCTGCGACGGCGCCACACCGAACTTTTCGCGCACGCCTTCCGGATCGAGTACCGTGCCGGTCATGGTGTTGACCAGGGTCACGCCGGCATCAACCAGCTGTGCCAGGTCCTTGTCGCCGGTGGAGATCACCACCGACTCCCCGCGCTGACGCGCCTGTTCGGCCAGCGTCGCGATCACATCGTCCGCCTCCACCCCGGGAATGCACAGCAGCGGCAGCCCCATCGCCCGGACCAGCTCGTGCAGTGGCTCGACCTGCACGGAGAGTTCCTCCGGCATTGGCGGCCGGTTGGCCTTGTATTCCGCGTAGAGGTCCTCGCGAAAAGTCCGGCCAGGGGCGTCGAAGACCACCGCCATGCGCCGCGGCGAATAATCCGCGCGCAGCTTGCGCAGCATGTTCGCGACCCCGTAGAGGGCGCCGGTGGGCTGGCCGTCGGGCGCGGTCAGCGGCGGCAGCGCATGAAAGGCGCGATACAGGTAGGACGAACCGTCCACCAGGACCAGTGGGGCTTCATCACTCATGCAGGCAGACGCGGTTGGACCGGGCCCCAGTGTACTGCGCCGCCATGAGGGCCGCGAACCGGGGCCGCTGCTGAATCACTCGCGGGCGGCTTCTGGGGCTGTTCGCGGTTGCCCTGCAGGGTTACGCTTACGATCATGGCACTGAACGATACCCGAAGAGACTGGCGCGAGCGGGGCGACCACCCCGGACTCGCACCGATCGACGACTCCGAGCTCACGCGAGAGAGCTGGAAGATCTTCCAGATCATGGCCGAGTTCGTCGAGGGCTTCGAACGGCTGGCACGCATCAAGCCGTCGGTCAGCATGTTCGGCTCCGCCCGCATTCCGCCAGGCCATCCCGACTACGAACGGGCCGAGGAACTGGCCCGGCAACTGTCGAACGCCGGCTTCGCCGTGGTCAGCGGCGGCGGACCCGGCATCATGGAGGCGGCCAACAAGGGCGCCCTGTCCGGCAAGTCGCCGAGCATCGGGCTGAACATCCAGCTGCCGCACGAGCAGCTTGCGAACGACTACCAGGACATCGGGCTTGGCTTCCGGCACTTCTTCGCACGGAAGGTGATGTTCGTGAAGTACGCGTCGGCCTACGTGGTGCTGCCGGGCGGCTTCGGCACCCTGGACGAACTCGCCGAAATCCTGACCCTGGGACAGACCGGCAAGTCCAGGCGCATCCCGATCATCCTGGTGGGCAGCAGCTACTGGCGTGGCCTGCTGGACTGGTTCGAGACCACGCTGGTCGAGCACGGCACCATCTCGCGAGAGGATCTGGGGCTATACTCGCTGGTGGATACACCCGAGGCGGCGGTTGACGCGATCTTCGAGCACTACGAGACGCGCAGCTTTGAACCGTCGGCCGAGGAAAAACAACGCCTGATGGAGCTCTAGTGGGCCATGCGGGAAGTTCGGTGACTATGGAGCACAGCCAGAAGCGCCGGTGCTGCCCAGGGGTGCGCCAGGGTTTGCTCTGGCCCCTGGGCATCGCCCTGTTCGCGCTCGTGGCTGCTGCCGGCGCCCAGCCTCAGGAATGGCCGGATGCGCCGCCACCGCCCGAGATGGTCGAGGACGCGCCGCCGCCGGTGCTCGACGAGCGGGCACGGCAGCTGCAGATGCTCGAGGAAGCCGACATCACATTGATCGAGCGACCGGACGGCGTGATCCGGGAATACCGGATTGCCGGGCGCCTGTTCATGGTCGAGGTGGTGCCGAGCGTCGGCCCTGCCTACTATCTGGTCGACACGACCGGGGACGGCACGCTGGACACGCGCCGGCGCGGACTCGGGCCCGATTTCGTTCCTCCACAATGGATTCTCTTCCAATGGTGACCAGACGCACGCTGATCGCGGCAGCCGTTCCGGGCCTGCTGCTGGCCTTGACCACCGTTGCCGGCACGGCTGGCGCCACGGAGATCTATCGCTGGGTGGACGCTCAGGGCAATGTCCACTTTGGTGACAGCCCGCCATCCGATCGTCAGGCGGAACAGATCGAGATTCGCCCGCCGATCGATGATTCCTCACCGGTCGACGACACCGAATCCGCCCCCGGCGAGCCGATGGCACCGGAACCCGAAATCGCGCCCGGCGAAGAAGCCACGGGCGACTGAAAAGACGCTCCAGCGAAGCACCGGGGGGCCGCGTTTTCCCTTCGCACAGGC
>PWRV01000329.1 GCA_003563455.1 Thioalkalivibrio sp. | reverse complement strand
TGAGAAAAGCCGAAAACCCAACGAGAACGCCAACACCGATACGAAGAGGTAGCTTTTCTTTCTCCTGTTTCCACACCGAGAGAACAATTGCGATTATGACCGCAAGGAACAAACTGGCCATGTATTCCACGGAGCTCATAGCACCCTGCAAGCATTAGCTGCGATGTTCACCGACCTTCCTGCCATCAATTCGTAAAAAAGCGATAGATACGCTCTCCCGCGGATTGCGGCCAAGCTTCAGGCACAGTCTCAAAAATATGAGATACATTAACAGACAGTAATTTCCCTCCCCGATCGGCGCCCCGGGATCCGCGAACACCACTCCACATTGGGCCCCATCCCGAATACCCTGCAACGCCTCTTGCACAAGGCACGACTGAACTGCAATACTAAGTTCGACTGAGTTAATCGTTAGCGTTAAAGCGGAAGAACAAACAGCCCAGAGAAATTTCCACACGACATCCCGACCACCCAGTAACCCACACCCGTGATTAAAGCTCCAGCGACCAATATCATCGCTAGAACATCGAATTCCCGGCGGCCCATTGAGGGATCCAACACCGACCGGTTCGGATTGCCAGGCCCCACCCGGACTCGAACACACTCGCCTGGCTCAATCAAGGCTCTTTCCGCTTGCGCGCGCTCTAGCGTCCACAACGATCCTTCATAAAGCTTGACCCTTTTTCCCCAATACTTTTTGCCGTTTACTTCATATTCGTAGATTATGACGGGCCGATATTCCTGAGCCACCACGCCCGCGCCAATCGGATTTCGCCGAGTACGAATTTCCGCCCTCTTGATCAAAGCTGGAACAGCAGGCCAATTCCCAACCCGATACCAGACCATTCCGAGCGCGACAGCGGATGCGCTTGCCAAAATACCAACTACCCCAACACCGATGCCGAGAAAGCATGAACCCATGAATCCTCCTTACCCACGGCAAAATGCCCCGTCAACCAATGACCCTCGAAGATAGCCTAACGCGGCTCCAAAGACTGCACCAGAAACAAAGCCTCCAATTGGCCCGGTCACAAGCGTTAACACGCTGACAACACCGATAAAGAGCACCGCCATCCCAGTATAGGAAGCAACCACCCATCCTGAATTTCTCGACTGACACTTCGAAGAAATTTCATTGATACCCAGAAGAAAGCTAACCAGAGTGAGCTTGTTCGCGACTGTAGCGAACATGCTCGCAAATTCAGTCGCGCCCAAAAGCCGCGCCAACAACGCCTTGTGTGAAAACAAGAGACCAAAGATCGCTGCCAATTGATCCCCAGCCCCAAGAAATCCGCCATTCGCTCCCCCTCTGATCTTCCAAGCACCAGCCCCAGTTGCTGGGTCAAATATGACGTAACCCTCCCCTCGCCATCCGCCCATCCTAATCGGCGCGGTATGCACCAAGACCTCGCGTCCGACTAGCACCGCGCTCCGAATCTCCTCGCGGGTTGCTCGATCTAAATATAGTTTCGAAAGCACCTCTTGATAATTGTTTTTATGGAGATGGTAAATTCGTTGTTGATTTTCGAGTGCTTTCGCCAACGCACTCACCGCTGATACACCGTCACCGAATTGCCCAACCGGAGAAAACATCTGTTCTGGAACTACGTGCTCTAGACTCGATGCAATTCCACCCAGCTGAAAATTGAACTGTGGCCATGATTCTCCAGAAAGCGCATCCGTGCTTGTAATATTAACGATGCGATCCAGGTCCATGACGGCCCCGCCCCGCACTAGACGGTTGGGAATGCCGAATAGATATGTCACAGCAGGCACGTACCCAAATGTTCCAGCCGATTGTCCCATTTGAAAGTGACCTTGGCGGGTCGCCGCGGCAAGCTGCGACAGCACACCATACTGGCCAAAATAACTCAGCAGACCTGAATGAAAAAGATCGCCGAGTAACTCTTCGTGACCGAGTGATGATAGGGCGGAATTAGGACCCTCACTAAAAGTTTTGTATATAGATTGAAGATTCCTCTCGGCATCTTCGAGATGAGTCAGACCAACGCTGCCTCCAAATATGCCGACAGCGAGATAGGACCCCGATACGACATTTTTCGAATAAGTTCTTTCTGTATTGGTGGAATCTTTAATGATAAAAGAAAATCCCATTTCCTCACCCAGAGGGGTGGCATCACCCTCTATGACCAAACGGCCTTGAAAACGCAGTTCGGGGACGACCTGTATCAAATATGCTGGTAGCTCCGCGGGAAGCTGGTTTAGATCGGAAATGTCGCCTTCCGGGAAGAACGCCTCTAATGCGATTTCGTCATCTTCCGTGGCAGGTCGAAATGACAGGGTAATTTTTTGATTATTGAGTTCGGACCATGCGTATGAGACTGTATGCGCGGGTACACCTAGCGGGTCTACTCCAAACTCGAATCTAACCCGCGGCTGCAGCGAGGTTGGCAATTCAGAAAAGCGGACGCCTTCTATAGCTCGGCGATGAGGAAAACCGGAAGGCAGAATGGGCTGGCTCCGAAGGATGAACTTTCTCCCACCAAATACGCTGCCCACCGAAGCATTTCCCATGGCGCCTACAAATTCCTGAATCCGTTTCTCAGTATCTTCCTGCAATTCGTACACTTTCGAAAGATCGAGCCCTTCAATCCATCCCGCGGCGTCGTTCAGGTGCCGGGCGTGCAAAATCTCATCTAGGACAGTTTCCCCATCTAGTTCCGTGATCTGGGCGATATCCAGCCCCGAAAGAAACTCGTACTGCTTGAAGCTCGGGTCCAGCGGGAGCCAGGTGTCGGCTTCGCGCATGACTGCTCCACGCGACGGGAGAAAGTCTACTGCCGCCTCGACCCAGACGTGTTCCATGCGGACGTGGGCGATGTTGCCGCCCTCGATCAGGCCGGTCA
>PWRV01000002.1 GCA_003563455.1 Thioalkalivibrio sp. | reverse complement strand
CCGTTCGAGAAGATCGGCAGGCATGCCTAGAACCGGTCGCTGACAATCGGGTGGCTGGATCCGGCGATCTTTTCCTGCAGCTGCATGATCCCGTCGATCACCGATTCCGGCCGCGGTGGGCAGCCGGGAATGTACACGTCCACGGGTATGATCTTGTCGATGCCCTGCAGCGCCGCATAGTTCTGGTAGAACCCGCCGCTGGTTGCACAGACCCCGAAGGCCATCACCCACTTCGGCTCGCACATCTGCTCGTAGACCCGTCGCAGGACCGGTGCCTGCTTGTGCGTGATCGTGCCGACGACCATCAGGAGATCGGCCTGCCGCGGCGAGAAGCGCGGCAGCGCGGCGCCAAAGCGGTCGGTGTCGTACATCGTCGAACTCACCGACATGAACTCCATCGCGCAGCAGGCGGTGACGAACGGATACGGAAACAGCGAGAACCTGCGCGCCCATCCCACCAGTTCGTCCTTGCGGGTGGTCAGGTACTCGAAGGCACCGTCCTTCTGATGGCTTTGGCTCATTTGACCTCCGCTTTCGAATCGCACGCCGCAAGTCCGAAGGCTGCCATCCGCCGGGCAAGCCTCGACCGGGCCACCCGGCGCAGGGCCCCACCCCGCCGACAAATCACGTCGCGCTCTCGCACGCTGCTGGGCAATCCGGTCATGCGCGCACGTCCTCCAGCAGTCCTGACTTCCATACATAAAGCACCAGCAGGACCAGCAGCAGCAGGAAAAACCCGAAGACCAGCAGCAGCGTGCCGGTCAATGGCTGCGCCCCCAGTGCCCACATGAACAGAAAGACCGTCTCCAGCTCGAACAGGATGAACACCACGGCAATGCCGTAGTACTTCACGGGTACGGCCTTCACGTTCAGCCGGTCGACCGCCTCGGCGCCGCACTCGAAGGGTTCGAGCTTGGTGGCGCTGGCCACGGGCTTCGGGCCCAGGGCGCGGTTGATCAGCAGCGTTACCGCAACGAACCCGAGGATCGCCAGAAGGTAGAGCAGAAAAATCGCGTAGGCATTCACGACAGAAAGCGGCCCCCTGTTTGCTGATCCCTGCTGAGCGCAGCCCGGGAACGCCCCCCGAACCGAACCACGCTGACTGTCATTGCGATCCGCGCCACCCCTGGTGATCAAAGCCCTCCTCCCCGCTTGCGCGAAGGGTTGAGGTGGCGACGCGAATCCCGCGCTTACCCGGCGTTATCCAGCTGTCGACTTGTGGAGGGAGCTTAGAGAATTCCCATAGCAGAATCCACCCCGCGTTCCTGCTTCCGCCGCGACCCCCGGAGATCGTGAGGGCCGGATCAGACCATGCGGCCGGCGTGCAGAGCCTCCAGAAAGGCGGCGGCATCACGCCGGATCGCGTCCCGGCGTTCGCCGGACATGCGGTCCAGGGTGTGGTAGGGCATCGCCATGCGCGGGTTTTTCCCGAGGCATTCGCGATTTTCGATCAGGAAGTGCCAGTACAGGAAGTTGAACGGGCAGGCCTTCGCTCCGAGCTTCACCTTCGGACTGTAGGCGCAACCGGCACAGTAATCGGACATGCGATCGATGTAGGCGCCAGACGCGGCATAGGGCTTCGACCCCAGGATCCCGCCGTCGGCGTGCAGGGCCATCCCGTGCGTGTTCGGCAGTTCGACCCACTCGAAGGCATCGGCATACACCGCCAGATACCATTCCTCCACCTCGGCTGGCGCAATGCCCGCGAGCAGAGCGAAGTTGCCGGTGATCATCAGCCGCTGGATATGGTGCGCGTAGGCGTTGCGACGCGTCGCCTCCACGGTTGCGCGTACGCAGCGCATGCGGGTCTCGCCCGTCCAGTAGAACGCGGGCAAGGGTCGCCGCGCATCGAGGAAGTTGCTTTCTGCGTAGTCCGGCATCAGCCGCCAGTACAGCCCCCGCACGAACTCGCGCCAGCCGAGAATCTGACGCACGAAGCCCTCGGCGGCCGCCAGGGGTACCCGTTCCCCGCGCCAGGCCTCCAGCGCGGCCTCGCAGACCTCCCGCGGCGTCAGCAGCCCGATGTTCAGGTACGGCGAGAGCAGCCCATGGAACAGGAAGTCCTCGCCATCACGCATCGCATCCTGGTAGTCGCCAAAGCCCGGCAGCGACCCGGCCACGAATTCTCCGAGGGCCGCGAGCGCGTCGTCCCGCGTGACCGCCCAGTCAAAGCCATCCAGATCACCAAAATGGTCACCGCAGTGTTCCCGCACCAGATCGATGACTTCCCGGGTGAGCGCGTCGGGCGTGAACCGTCGCCGCCGGGGGGCTTCAAGATCCGCCGGCAGGGCCTTGCGGTTCTCGGTGTCGTAGTTCCAGCGCCCGCCTTCGGGTTCCTGGCCGCGCATCAGCCAGCCCGTCTCGCGGCGCATCTCGCGATAGAAGAACTCCATGCGCAGGCTCTTGCGTCCCTTTGCCCAGCGTTGAAACCGTTCGTGGCTGCACAGGAAGCGCGTGTCTTCCCGGATCTCGACCGGAACACCCAACCCTGTTTCCCAGCCCCGCATCATCGCCAGCACGCGCCATTCGCCCGGCTCGGTGGCAATCACCCGGTCCACCGGTTGCCGCGCGATGGCCCGCCGCAACTCGCCGCTGAAAGACCCGGTATTCTGCTCCGCGTCGAGGCTGACGTAATCCACCGCGACCCCTTCGTTGCGCAGCATCGCGGCGAAGTGCCGCATCGCCGACAGGATCAGCACGATTTTCTGCCGGTGGTGGCGCACGTAGGTCGTCTCCTCGCGCACTTCCACCATCAGCACGACATCGGTGGCCGCGTCGAGTCCCTCCAGTGCGCTGACATCGCGGCACAACTGATCGCCGAGCACCAGACGAAGGTTCTTCATGGCCGGGCGCGCGCGCTGCTGCGATG
>PWRV01000307.1 GCA_003563455.1 Thioalkalivibrio sp. | reverse complement strand
GACTTCAGCGTATCCGCGCAGCGCGACTGTTCGCCAAGGCTCACGCGGTAGTACTCGACGAAGTGCGGGATGATCCGCTCGTCGAACTCCGGGTGGAACTGCGCGCCCCAGGCCCGCGGGCCGAAGGCGAAGCCCTGGTGCGGCTCCATCTCGCTCGCGCCGAGCAGGGTGGCCCCGCGCGGCAGCGTGCGAACCGACTGGCGGTGACTCAGTTGCGCCCACAGGCGCGCCGGCAGGGCCGAGAACAGCGGGTCCGTCGCTGCCGCATCCTCGAGCGAAACCTCGACGGTGCCCACCTCGACGCCGCGCGGGTTGTCATCCACCTCGCCGCCGAGCGCGTGGGCCAGCAGTTGGTGCCCGAAGCAGATCCCGAGCACCGGGACCTCCCGCTGCACCGCGTCGCCGAGCCAGTCCGCCGCGCGCAGCATCCACTCGGCGCGCTCGGTGACCATCGAGCCCGATCCGGTGATCGCGATCCCCGCGACGGCATCGGGCGCAGGCAATGCCTCGCCGCGATCCGGCGTGATCACCTGGACCGCCCCCGCTTCCCAGCCCATGCCGGCGGCGATCCAGTCCTCGTAGTCTCCGGCGACCGTCTCGAGCGCGGGAATCTTGCGCCCGGTCTTCAGAATTACCAGCGGCTTGCGCGTACTCATCCCCGAAAGGCCTCCTTCGATCCCAGCCATTCCCGCTCCTCCCGGGTGCTCTCGCGCCCGAGCGCGGCGTTGCGGTGCGGAAACCGGCCAAAGCGCCGGATAATCTCCCGATGATGCCGCGCCCAGCGCAGGCTGTCCGCGAGCCCGGCATCCCGGTACAACTGTACCGCACGATCCTGGTCCGCGACCGCCTCGCTGTGCATGAACGGCAGGTACAGGAAGGCCTTTTCGGCATCATCGAGTCCCCAATCCCAGCCCCGCTCGATCGCCTCGGCCGCCACCGCGCGCGCCTGGGCCTCCGTCGAGAAGCTCCGGGCCTCGCCGCGGAACATGTTCAGCGGAAACTGATCCAGCACGATCACCAGCGCCAGCGCGCCCGAAGGCGTCTTCCGCCAGTCGTCCAGCCGCCCGTCCGCCGCCGCCTCCCACGTCCCGAGAAACCGCCGCCGCACCTCCGCATCAAACGCCGGCGTCGACCGAAACCAGAACGGCCGCACCGCCTCCGAAAACCAGAACCCCCCGGGGTCGGACCAAGCCATGTCATTGAAAACCAACGCAAAATCCCCCAAAAAGCCACCATTTCAGGCCTTAGAAGCCCGTTTTTGCCCCCCAAAACACCCCCTAAAGCCCATCCCGGGGTCGGACCAGGCCAACGCATTGAAATTCGGGGCCCAGGCCCGGGGGGTCGGACCAGGCCAACGTATTGAAATTCGCCGAAAAGCCCTCCCAGGCGGCACGATTTTTGGCCCTGGAACCCCATTTTCGGGGGCGGAAATGGCGGCGCAAGCGGCTTTACCGGGATCCGGCCCCCCGGGTCAGCCCGACGTGGGCTGAATGCGGGCCATGCCGGTTCGGCGATCGATCGTGATGTCGATCTCGCAGTATTCCGAGTGCGTGTCCTCCGGCGTGGGATCATCGGCACAGGCACAGCCGCCGAGGACGCTGGTGAAGAAGACGCCGATCCGAACGTGAAGACCATCGAAAGTTTCCGAGTGGCGCAGGAGCATCACGTCGATATCGTCGGACAGGGCCGTGCTGCCCGCGGTGAGGGCCTGCTGCAGCCCCAGCGCGTCGGGCCCCAGTGCCGCAAGATCCGCCCGCAGCGCCGCCGCAAAATCCGGGGTGCCAAAGGCCGCCACACTGCGCCGAAGATCGTTCACCAGCGCAGGGTATCCTGCGGGGTCGGACCAGCGCAAGCCGCTGATTGTATTACAAAAGGTGCGCATTTTGGGCGGTGAAATAGGCCTTGGAGGCGCGATTTCGGACCCGAAAAGGCCACCCGGGGCTTCGTGCCGGTGACCCGGGCGCGCGTAGAGACTGCCGGAGGCCCTTGTTGCCTCAAGCCGTGTTTTCGGGGCCGAAAATGGCCATCTAAGCCGAATAAAGACGTTGTTTGCGATTGGTTCTCCTGAATTTTCAACAGCTTGCGTTGGTCCGACCCGCTTCGGTGGGAACCTTCCGGGAATGGGGGGCTCGTAACGAGGGACGCGGCCCCGATGGGCTGCCGAGAGCGAAAGTGCGTCGCAGGTGGAGGCAGACCGCATCATGGCCACAGAGGAGCAAACAGTGACGGCACAGGGCGCTGGCGACGGTCGGCGCACCGCGGTCTTCTTCGATGGGGGCTGTCCGATGTGCCGCCGGGAGATCGGGCACTATCAGCGGCTGGATCACAGTGGGCGCATTCGCTGGCTGGATATTCATCGCGAACCGGAGACCGTCGCGGAGGTGGGCGTAGGCTGGGAAACTGCGATGCAGCGGCTGCACGTTCGCGGGCGATCCGGGGAACTGCATACCGGTGTGCCGGCCTTTGTCGCGATCTGGCGCGAGTTGCCCCGTTACCGCTGGCTGGCTGGCGTCGTGACGGCCGTTCCGGGGCTGGTGCGCCTGCTCGATTTTGCCTACGGGCGCTTCGCCCGCTGGCGCTGGCGGCGGCGCTGTCGCGACGGCGTCTGCGCCTCCTGAGACCCGGCACGAAGCCCGGTCCCGAGCCGACCCCGACCCTCGATGACCTGCGATTTCACGACAACGGCCCCGCCATGGCGGGCGGGGGTGCCCCGGCCCAAGCCGAGGCGAAGGGGCAGCCGTTTTCGATCGTCGTCTGCTGCGTTGCAAGGGCACGAACGCCCCGGGACACCCCATGACCAACGCGCCTGATCGCTCCGTGCAACTGGTCTGGTTCAAGCGCGACCTTCGCGTGCAGGACCACCAGCCGCTGGCGGCCGCTGCCGAGCGCGGGCCGGTGCTGCCGCT
>PWRV01000148.1 GCA_003563455.1 Thioalkalivibrio sp. | reverse complement strand
TGGCCACGGATGAACACGGCCCTTTGTTGATTGAAGCCCTATCCGTGTTGATCCGTGTGTATCCGTGGCTGGACTTGTCATCCTTCGGGGTGGCCCGGAGCCATGCCAGTTAGCCCGCGTCGGGCTGGTCGAGGCCGAGTTCCTGGATCTTGCGGGTGAGGGTGTTGCGGCCCCAGCCGAGGAGGGCGGCGGCCTGCTGCCGGTGGCCGTCGGTGACGTTGAGCGCCTCGAGAATCAGAGTGCGCTCGAATTGCGGCTGCACCACCGACAACAGATCGCGCGAGCCGGCCCGCCAGTGGGCCCGCGCCCGTTCGGCGAGATCGGCGGTCCACTCGTGCGCGGGATGCGCCGGGCTCTCCTGCGCCGAACCGGGCCGGGCCGGCTGAGTCCGCAACTCCGGCGGCAGGTCTTCCAGATGTACCTCGCGGCCCGAGGCCATCACGGTCAGCCAGCGGCAGGTGTTCTCGAGCTGGCGCACGTTGCCCTGCCAGCGCATCAACTGGAGTTCGGTCATCACCTCGGGACGCATCACCTTCGCATCGACGCCCAGGTCGCGCGCGGCCTCCTGCATGAAGTGGCGGACCAGCAGCGGAATGTCCTCCGGGCGGTCGCGCAGCGCCGGAACCTGGATGCGGATCACGTTCAGGCGATGGAACAGGTCCTCGCGGAACAGCCCGGCGGCAACGCGGTCCTCGAGGTTCTGATGCGTCGCGGCGATGATGCGCACATCCACACGGATCGGCGTGTGGCCACCGACCCGGTAGAAGGTGCCGTCGGACAACACCCGCAGCAGGCGCGTCTGCAGGTCGAAGGGCATGTCGCCGATCTCGTCCAGAAAGAGCGTGCCGCCGTCGGCCTGTTCGAACCGGCCCTTGCGACCCTGGCTGGCACCGGTGAAGGCGCCCCGCTCGTGCCCGAAGAGTTCGCTCTCCAGCAGGTCCTTCGGGATCGCGGCTGTATTCAGGGCGATCAGCGGCTGGCTCGCCCGCGGGCTGTGCTGGTGCAGCGCCCGGGCCACCAGTTCCTTGCCGGTGCCGGACTCGCCGTTCACCAGTACGGTGATGTTGGAACGCGAGAGCCTTCCGATGGCGCGAAACAGCTCCTGCATCGCCGGTGCCTCGCCGATCAGCGCCGTCGGGGTTGTGCTGTCGACGGCGCTGCCCGCGGAGAGGCTTTCGCGGCGCGCCTGGAGTGCGCGCTGCACGAGCCCGACTGCCTCCTCGAGGTCGAAGGGCTTGGGGAGGTATTCGAAGGCGCCGGTCTGGTAGGCGGAGACGGCGCTCTCGAGATCAGAGAATGCGGTCATGATGATCACCGGCGGCGGATCCGGCTGCTCGCGCAGCCTTGCGAGGAAGTCCAGCCCGTTCAGGCCCGGCATGCGGACGTCCGCAAGTATCGTGTCGGGGTTGTCGCCTTCCTCCAGCGCGCTCCAGGCCGAATCCGCCGACTCGAAGCCACGGACATCCAGTCCGGCCCGGTTCAGGGCCCGCTCGAGGACCCAGCGGATCGAATCGTCGTCGTCGATGACCCAGATGTTGGCGTTCATGGTGCGCCCTCCAGAGGTAGCAGCACGTCAAAATCGGTGCGGCCCGGTCGGGACTGGCATTCGATCAGGCCATGGTTGAGCTGCATCAGGCTCTGTGCGATCGGAAGGCCCAGACCCGTGCCCGATGCCCGGCCGGTCACCATCGGGAAGAAGATCCGCTCACGGATCTCCTCCGGAATCCCCGGGCCGTTGTCGCGCACCCGCAGCAGGGCGACCAGGCGGTGTCGCTGTCCGGAGATGGTGTACTGGCGCAGGATGCGCGACATCAGCCAGATCTCGCCGTGGTCACCGAGGGCCTGGATCGCGTTCTGCACCACGTTGAGCAGGGTCTGCACCAGCATGTCGCGATCCACCAGCAGGTCCGGAATGCTGGGATCATAGTCGGCGATGATCCTCAGTCCCAGGGGCAGCTGCACGCTGACCAGCCCGCGGACATGCTCCATCACCTCGTGAACGTTCACCGGCTCGCGCCGCGGCATGTTGCTGGGTCCCAGCATGCGGTCAACGAGACTGCGCAGCCGGTCGGCCTCGCGGATGATGATCCCGGTGTACTCCCGGAGCGACGGATCCTCCAGCTCGCTCGACAGCAGCTGCGCAGCGCCCCGCAGCCCTCCCAGCGGGTTCTTGATCTCGTGAGCCAGGCCGCGCGTCACTGCGCGGGTGATGGCCTGTTGCTGACGCAGCTGATCTTCGCGCGTGATGCGCTGGTGGCGATCAATGGCCGTAAGCTCCACCAGCAGTCGCCCCTCTGCATCGTCCCCCTGCAGCGGCGAGATCACGAGGTCGGCCAGAAATTCGGGTGCACGCAGCGGGTGCAGGCTGCGTCCCCGCAGCGATACGGGTTGTCCCTCGTCCAGCACACGCTGAAGCTGATTCGCAAGATTGCGGTCCAGGGTCACCCAGTGGCCCAGAGACCCGCCGACGACCCGGTCCCGGCTCAGGCCAAGGAGCATCTCGGCGGCGCTGTTGACCGCAAGCAGCCGCAGGTCGCCGTCGGTCACCAGGACCGCCGTGGAGAGTTCGTCCAGCCATTGGCAGGGGGCCGGCCTCGTGGGGGCCGGCGGAGGATTGACTGTCATCGATGGGCCGAAAGCAGGAAGTGCGCCAGTCTGCGCAGAAATGGCGCAGCGGTCGAATCCGGCCTGCCTGTCCGCAGGCCATGCCGGTCGTTTTGGTTCATCGGTCACCTGGTTTTCACGGATGCCCCGCGGTCATGGAACGCCTTGCCGACCAAAACGCGACGAGCCCGCCAGACGCGCGCACAGGACTGCGGGACAGGCGCGATGATCAGTTCGGGAAAACAATAGCACCAAATTGGTGCGAATATCGCGCGAGCGCACTATATTGGTGCTTGGCACAGGTTTCGCGAT
>PWRV01000104.1 GCA_003563455.1 Thioalkalivibrio sp. | reverse complement strand
GGCGAGACCATGATCGTGCTGATGGCCTCGGGCAACAGCCCCGTGGTCAACTTCAACCTGTTCGAAGGCATGCGAACGCTGGCAGCGAATATCGCGGTGGAACTGCCCGAAACCGCGGTGGGAAGCACCCATTTCCGTGTTCTGTTCCTGTCGGCATTGGTGCTGCTGATATTCACCTTTGTGCTCAACACCGCGGCCGAACTGGTTCGGCAGCGGCTGCGCAAGCGCTATGCGTCGCTTTAACGCCGGAACCGGATCGAGGACGACGAAATGAGAGAGTGGTGGAAGAGCGGTTCTCCCTGGATCTGGCTGAACGGTGGGGCGGTTACGATCAGCATGGTGATGGTGTTCGGCCTGATCGCGCTGATCCTGGTGCGTGGCTTCGGGGCCTTCTGGCCGCATCCCGTCCTTGAGACCACTTACGAGGTGCCGGGGACCGACGCCGTTGCGGTGGTCGGCGAGCTGCGCCGGTCGGAGACGCTGACCGGAGCGGCCATGCGCGATGCGGGTGTGCCGATCCCCGAAGACCAGCTCGTCGTGACCCGCCACCTGGTGAAGTTGGGCAACCGCGACGTGACCGGGCGCGACTTTGCCTATTTCATCGACGACTTCATGGACGAATGGCGTTACCCGGAGAACATGACCGTTCTCGAACGGCTTGAATGGGGCGACTTTTACGGCGTTCCGCTGCGCCTGCTGGAGCACGGCACCACTGTTGCCGCAGGGGACGCGCTCTGGGACGAGTTCCAGGAGCGCATCCGCCGGGTGAACAATCTGTGGGACGAGATCCGTGGGATCGAGCGCGGGGATATCGGCCGGATCAACTTCCAGCTCGAACGGGTGCGCCTGGATGAGCGCCGCGCTGAACTGCGCGACACGATGACCGATCAGATGCGCGCCGAGTTCGAGCAGCGGCGCCAGGAGTTGCAGGAGCAGTACCGCGAGCTGGAGCAGCGCCTGAACCAGCTGTATGACCAGCTCGGGCGGGACAGCATCGTGATGCGGGTGGCGGACGGTAGTGAAGTCACCCTCCGGGTGGCAGATGTCGTGAAGGCGTGGCAGCCGAACAACATGTCGGTGCCCGAGAAGGTCTGGTTCTACGTTCAGGACTTCTTCGACTTCATCTTCGGCTACCCGCGCGAGGCCAACACCGAGGGCGGGATATTCCCCGCGATCTTCGGGACCGTCGTGATGGTGATGGTGATGTCGATCATCGTGACGCCTTTCGGGATCCTGGCGGCGATCTACCTGCGCGAATACGCGAAGCAGGGCCCGCTACTGAAGACCGTGCGCATCTCGGTGTACAACCTGGCCGGGGTGCCGTCGATCGTGTTTGGCGTGTTTGGTCTCGGCTTCTTCGTTTATTTCATGGGTGGCGCGATCGACCGGACGTTCTACCCGGAGGCGTTGCCGTCGCCGACCTTCGGCACGCCGGGCCTTTTCTGGGCGTCGTTGACGCTCGCACTGCTGACATTGCCGGTGGTGATCGTGTCGACCGAGGAAGGGCTCGCACGCATCCCGTCGACCATCCGCGAAGGATCGCTGGCGTTGGGCGCGACGAAGGGCGAGACTCTGTGGAAGGTCGTGGTGCCGCTCTCGACCCCGGCGATGATGACCGGTTTGATCCTGGCCATCGCGCGAGCCGCAGGCGAGGTGGCGCCACTGATGCTGGTGGGCGTGGTGAAACTCGCGCCGACGCTGCCGGTCGACGGTAACTTTCCGTTCATTCACCTGGAGCGCAAGATCATGCACCTCGGCTTCCACATCTACGACGTCGGCTTCCAGAGCCCACACGCCGAGGCCGCCGAGCAGCTGGTTTACGCCACTGCGCTGATCCTGGTACTGCTGATCCTGGTGCTGAACCTGACCGCGATTACCATCCGTAACCACCTGCGCGAAAAATACCGTGCGGAAAGCGACTGAGGGCGGACTTCTCGCCCCTGATGAGAGATCCCAGATGTTAACGGAGACTCAAATGAGCCAGAGAAATCCTGCCTCGACCAGCCTGAGCGCCGGTCTGTTCGAGGGCACAAGCCGCCAGGTTCGATCCCTTGCGGACGAAGAAATCGCCATCACCGTCGAGAACCTGGACCTGTATTACGGCGAGGATCAGGCGCTGAAGTCGATCTCGCTGAAGATCCCCGCAAAACGGGTGACCGCGTTCATCGGTCCTTCAGGCTGCGGCAAGTCGACCCTGCTCCGCTGCTTCAACCGGATGAACGACCTGGTGGACTCCTGCCGGATCGAGGGCGCGATCAACCTGCATGGTGAAAACATCTATCGCCGGGGCACCGATGTCGCCGAGCTGCGCCGCCGGGTAGGGATGGTGTTTCAGAAACCCAACCCGTTCCCGAAGTCGATCTACGAAAACGTCGCCTACGGTCTGCGCCTGCAGGGCGTGAAGAACCGGCGGGTCCTGGACGAGGTGGTCGAGCGGTCGATCAAGGCTGTCGGCCTGTGGGACGAAGTGAAGGATCGCCTCCAGAGCAACGCCTTCGGCCTGTCCGGCGGCCAGCAGCAGCGTCTGGTCATCGCCCGCTCGATCGCGATCGAGCCGGAGGTGATTCTCCTTGACGAGCCGACTTCGGCACTCGACCCGATCTCGACGGCGAAGATCGAGGAACTCATCGAGGAACTGAAGGAGCAATACACGATCCTGATCGTCACCCACAACATGCAGCAGGCGGCACGCGTCTCCGATTACACCGCGTACATGTACCTCGGGGAAGTGATCGAGCATGCCGACACCATGCACCTGTTCACCAACCCCGGCCAGAAGGCGACCGAGGATTACATCACCGGCCGATACGGTTGAAAGACCGGTCGGACCAGGGGCGGCTGGTCCATCAATCTCGAAATCACCAACAGAAAGGGGTCGGCATGGAAAACAAGCGGATTGGCGGACATTACTCACATCGTTACGACGC
>PWRV01000074.1 GCA_003563455.1 Thioalkalivibrio sp. | reverse complement strand
TCGTCCGCCACGGGCAGACGGACTGGAACCTCGCGGGTCGGATTCAAGGCAACACCGACAACCCGCTGAACGAAACTGGTTTCGGCCAGGCGCGAACAGTGGGCGAACAGCTTGGGCCAATCACGCTGGACCAGGTCTACCCGAGCGGCCTAAAGCGCGCGATTCAGACGGCCGAAGCCATCGCGGGCGACGCTCCGATCACTCCCGATCCGCGACTCAACGAGCGTTCGCGAGGGATTTACGAAGGCCGAGTCGCCGCCGAGGTGAACGATGAATTCCGGCCACGCTTTGCAGACCTTGACGACGACATGGATGGCGGCGAGAGCCTCCGGTCCATCTCCGAGCGTGTCAGTGAGGCTACGCGGGAGATCGCAGAGCGGCACATGGGCGAAACGGTAATGGTCGTCGGTCACAGTGGCGTGAATCCCTTGGTGATCGGAGAATTGATCGGCCTCCCCCCCGAGCGAGCGATTAACGAAATCCGTCAGGGCAATGACGAGGCCTACAAGCTCACGGTATTTCCCGGCGGCGAGGTGAGCATGTGGAAACTGATTCCGGAGGATCGCCTCGAGGAACTCTGAGATTCCTGAACGCCCCTCCCGGTCATTGCGCTGGGAGGGGTTTACTCAGCTCCTGCCACGGAAAACCGGCGCCGATTCATCGTAGCTGTTGCAGCCATCGCTCGAACGTGAATCGAGCGGGTTTCACCCCCTTGAACTTGCTTCTCCCCCTCCGGAATGATTTTGTGGAGTCGCAGGGAGTGCGGCGTCCGGTCCTCCCGCTTCCCGAGCCCCACGAAGCCTCACGGGCAACCGCGTCGGGGGTCCATCCATTTCAATAGGCGCTGCCAATCAGGCCACGGATTGCCGTTTCCCGGGCATCCGGTTCGTTCACGTGGATCAGCCACCCATCACCGGAATCGGCCGGCTCGACGATCCAGTATTCCTTCGCGGCATCGAGGAGCACCGTGCCGACGAGATCGCCTGAGCTGTCGTAGATCCGCCCGTTGGCATCGCGGTACTCGTGCCCGTCGAAGACGAAGGTCCTGTCCATCCCGCGCTGCCCCATTTCAATGTCTTTGGCTCAGGTTCACGATACCCGGTTGCCGGTCTTCCTGCTCACAACGAGACTACAACATGTTCGGGTGATTGCATCAGCGCACCTCGTAGCCCTTCACCCCCACTGGTGCGAAGGCCTCGGCCGCGTTGACCAGCACCGGCCGGATCCAGCCGAGGCGGCTCTCGGCCAGCCCCTCGCCGAACCGGATGCGCCGGAAGTGCCCCCGCCGCCAGTGCGGACGCACGCTGCCGTGCACGCTTTCGGCGAATACGCCGACTGAGCCCTCCACCTCTCGCCGGCCACCGATCACGATCCGATCATAGGCACGGGCCAGCTTGCGCTGCAGTCGTGCGGCCTTTTTAGGACCCAGGCCACCCAGCCGCCGCAGCAGTTCCGAACGATCCGGCCGGCGAACCTGGTCGACCTCGGGCAGGTTCAGGTACAGCATGACCTTCGCGAGCTGGTGGACGGCCTTCTCGAACGAGGCCCGCTCCCGTGCGTCCGGCGGCACGAATCCCGGGAAGCTCCCAGCGGCCGGCAGCCGATAGAAGCCGAAGTGCCGCTCAATCGCCGTGTGCAGGTCCGCGTCGCCTTCCTGCAGGAACAGCGCTACGTTCTGCGAGGCGTCGTCCAGCGCGTTCGCCTTGCCTCGCGGCGAGCCGGTCAGCACGATCTCGATGATGCGCGTGGGTTTCTCGGGATCCAGCCCCAAGTGCTGGCGGCGGTCGTCCTTCTCGAAGATGAAGCTGTACGGCCGGGCTTCGTAGCTGCCGACATAGGCGCCCTCAACCTCGTGCTCCCCCGAAGCCGGGTTGAAGATCGACAGGCCGGACGGCCGCCCGAACTCGATGAAGGCTTCCGTGTAGGGCAGGCGGAAGAGCTCCACCGGCAGCTTTGCCCCGAGGTCGGTTTCGATAAGTTGCTCGTGCAACGCAGGATGCACCTGGAGAATCGGATCGCCATGGGCGCGCAGACGGGCGCGGGCGAGCACCAGGGAGAGCAGACCGAGATTCACGGTGCCGGGGAAATTGCTCGAATCGACCGCGAGCTCATAGACGCCGGGCGCGTGGTTCAGGATCCACTCGGTGGGCAGCGTGTCATCGGCGAGATAGGGCTTCAGCGCCGTCCAGAAGTCGGGGCCGAACAGAGCCTCCTCCATGGGACGGCCGAACGCGGCGTCCACGCGGACGGGATGCGGGAGATCGAACAGGCCGGAATCGTCTTGGCGCATGGCGGATCGGGGTTTCGCCCGGCGGGGCCCGGAAGCACGTTCGCTTGTCCGGTACGCACGGGATCGATGGTGGCTTTTTCAGGCCATCATACTGGACGCCACCCGGCTCAACGGCCGTACAGCGACTCGACGCCCGACTCCCTCCAAAGCTGCCGACTAATGTGCGATAGCTTGAAAAAGGCCCGCCGGGTGCTCTCGTCACGACCGCGGTCCGAGAGATCGTCCAGGGCCTCCTTGAAGTCCCGGTAGATACCCCCCAGAGCGCAGACTCGCGGATCTTGCTCTGTTCGAGAAACTCGCCCAAGTCAAACAGTTCGGACCTCGCACCCGCGGTCGCATCGATGGCTCCTGCATTCATCACGTTGGGAAGATGCCGAAGGACGCGCAACGTATCGCGCATCAGTCTGATCGGTTTGGAGAATCGGTTGGTACGACGGAGCGATGACCACCAGCGATCAAAACGGCGGGACACACCGGCGCCGGGTAATGCCGTTTCGCATACTAGCTCTCGAGGAAAGCCGGATCTCCAGTCACCCAAGCCCCGAAGAGCGGGATCCGGGAGGGGGTAGCCAGATGCTGAAGGGTGCCGACCTCTGCCTCAACCCCAAACAATCCAGCGAAAGCCTGGTAGTCCGACCACCCTGCC
>PWRV01000339.1 GCA_003563455.1 Thioalkalivibrio sp. | reverse complement strand
GCCGCGATTCTACTGCCTCGTGGCGTTTCCTGGCGCAAATCCGCACCCCGCCGCGGGATGCGCAGGTCCGGTCGGCGATCGTGTGCCGGGTTGACGGCCGTGTTGATGGCCGGGGCGATGGCCAGGGCGAGACGTGCGCCGTTCCAGGGTCGATAATGCGCTTCCCTGGGTTTGTCGCATCCGGAGCCCGAGATGTCTGAAGCACTTTCCCGCATCCGCGTGATTCTCGTCGGAACCACCCATCCCGGAAACATCGGGTCGGCGGCGCGCGCGATGAAGACCATGGGGCTGGCGGACCTGTCGCTGGTCGCACCGACCCGGTTCCCGTCGGCCGAGGCCACCGCGCTGGCCGCGGGCGCCGATGACGTGCTGGCCGCGGCCCGCGTGTTGCCGCGCCTCGAGCACGCGATCGAGGACTGCGTCTGGGTCGTGGGCACCAGTGCTCGCCGGCGGGGGCACTCCGTTCCGGCGGTGGATCCGGAGGCCGCTGCGCGCGACCTGGTCGCCCGGGCCGAGCGTGGACCGGTTGCGCTGGTCTTCGGGCGCGAGAGCAGCGGTCTGAGCAACGAGGAGCTGGACTGCTGCAATGCCCTGGTGCAGATTCCGGCCAATCCCGCCTTCAGTTCCCTGAACCTTGCGGCGGCGGTGCAGGTACTCGCCTACAGCTGTCGCGTCGCCGCGCTGGAGCAGGCGCCGGCGTCCCCGCCCGAATACGACCCGGACCCGCCGGCGACCCAGGCCGAACTCGAGGCCCTGTTCGAGCATTATCTGCGGGCGTTGATCCGGATCGAGTTCCTGGACCCGGAGAAGCCGCGGCATCTGATGCGGCGCCTGCGGCATCTGTACCTGCGCGCGGGACTGAGCGCCAGCGAGGTGAGGATCCTGCGCGGCATTTTGACGCACACCGAGCGTGGCGGCGGACGTCCCTCCGGTTGGCCGTGATATCGTGGCAATCCTGAATCGCAGGCCGTAAACCCATGTTCCACAGGCTCAGAGAAGACATTCGGAGCGTGTTCGAGCGCGATCCCGCCGCGCGGAACACCTTCGAAGTGCTGACGACCTACCCCGGACTTCAGGCCGTCTGGGTACACCGGGCGGCGCACGGTCTCTGGCGCATCCGCCTGCGCTGGCTGGCCCGTGTGCTGGCCAATGTGGCCCGGCTGCTGACCGGTATCGAGATCCATCCCGGCGCGCGCATCGGCCGTCGCTTCTTCATCGATCACGGGATGGGCGTGGTGATCGGGGAAACCGCGGAGATCGGCGACGACTGCACGCTCTACCACCAGGTGACGCTCGGTGGGACCAGCTGGAACAAGGGCAAACGCCACCCTACGCTTGAGGATGGCGTGGTGGTTGGTGCGGGGGCCAAGATCCTCGGGCCGGTGCGCATCGGCCGGTTTGCGCGGGTTGGCTCCAATGCAGTGGTGCTGCGCGATGTGCCGGCCGAGGCCACCGCAGTCGGCATTCCGGCCCGGGTGCTGTCACCGCCAGCAGAGCCGGATCCGCGCTTCAAGGCCATGGCAGACCGCATGGGGTTTGACGCCTACGGCCTGAGCCGGGACATTCCCGACCCCGTGGCCAATGCGATTCACCGCATCGTCGGACACATGCACGAACTCGACGAACGTCTCGAACGCACCAGTGCTGCGCTCCGGGACGCCGGCATCGAGGTCGGTGCGGCGGAGGAGATGCACCCGATCTCGGAGTGCGATCTCGAGGGGCTGGAACCCGACGACTGCGAGATTCCCCCACGCAAGACGTCGGGAAATAGTTGATCGCCCGCGTCGGCCCCCGATAATCCGTAGAGCGGAACGATTGCATGGAGCGCCATGAAACTGACCACCCGGGGCCGTTACGCGGTCACCGCCATTCTTGACGTCGCGTTGAATGCGGGTGACGGCCCGGTGCCGCTGGGCGACGTGGCCGAGCGTCAGAACCTGTCGCTGTCCTATCTGGAGCAGCTCTTCGCCCGGTTGCGCCGGCAGGGCCTCGTGCGCAGCAGCCGCGGACCGGGCGGCGGCTACGAATTGAGCCGGCCTGCCGACGAGATCTCGGTGGCGGAGGTGATCTTCGCCGTCGACGAGCCGGTCGACATGACGCGTTGCGGGGGGTTGGTGAACTGCAACCAGGACTCCCGGTGCCTCACCCACGATCTCTGGGTCGAGCTTAGCCGGAAGATGGACGAATTCTTCAGCAGCCGCACCCTGGCTGACGTGCTTGAGCGGCGGCGCAAGGTGCGCGGGGGCGACGATATCGAAGCCAATGGCGGGGGTCCGACGTCCACCGCGAAGCGGAGGATTCCGATCGTGCCGGTGGCCGAGGCCCGGGAGGCCTGAGCAGAGGTTCGCCACCCCCGCCAGTCCGGCCGTCCCCGGGCCGGCGTCCCTGGTCCTGCACGCCACGTGCCCTGATTGCCGCGCCAGGGGGCTACCGCTAGACTACCCGGCTGTTTCAGCATGATCGGGTGCCCTGCCGGGCGGCCCAGCCCATTGCCATCTACCAGGAGACCTTCCGTGGCCGAGGAACGCACGTTGTCCATCATCAAGCCCGATGCCGTCGCGAAGAACGCGATCGGTGAGATTTACAGCCGTTTCGAGAAGGGGGGGCTGCGGATCGTGGCTGCGCGCATGCTGCATCTTTCGCGGGATCAGGCCGAGGGGTTCTACGCGGTGCATCGCGAGCGGCCCTTTTTCAACGACCTCGTCGCGTTCATGATCTCGGGACCGGTGATGGTCCAGGTGCTCGAGGGCGAGAACGCGATTGCCCGGAACCGCGAGATCATGGGTGCGACGAATCCCAAAGAGGCGGCGCCGGGAACGATCCGTGCAGATTTCGCGACCAGTATCGACGAGAATGCGGTGCACGGATCCGATGGTCCCGACACCGCACGCACCGAAATCGCTTTCTTCTTCGACGACAGCGGAATCTGCCCGCGAACCCGCT
>PWRV01000341.1 GCA_003563455.1 Thioalkalivibrio sp. | reverse complement strand
GAGATCGAGCTTGACCCGGCGGATCCCGTCGCGCCGCCCGAGGCGCTGCCGCAACCGGTCCGCGACACGGTGAGCGTGCGGACGGACCTGCTTGATCTGCGCATCGATCCCCGTGGCGGGAACATCACCCGGGCCGATCTGCTGGCGTTCCCCGTCGACCCGCGCGAGCCGGAGGTGCCCGTGCGGCTCTTCGATCAACGCGGCCGCGGCTACGTGGCGCAGAGTGGTCTCACCCACGACCGGATGGAGGGCGTCGACGGCCCAACGCGCGCTCCCTCCCATCACGCACACTTCGAGGCGGAGGCGGACAGCTTCGAGATGGGCGATGCGGACAGCCTGCGGGTCCCGCTGACCTGGACCTCGGACGATGGCACCATCCGCGTCACCAAGACCTTTATCTTCGAGCGCGGCACCCCCCTCGTCGAGGTCGAGCACCGGATCGAGAACGTGAGCGATACCCCGTGGATCGGGCGCCAGTACCGCCAGCTGCGTCACGGACCCACGCCGCCGCGCGCCGATTTCTTCCTCTACACCTTTACGGGCGCGGCCTGGTTCGACGGCCGCTACAACAAGGAACGCTTCGAATCCTTCGAGGACGACCCGCTGCAGCAGCGCCTCGACGGTGGCTGGATCTCGGTGATCGAGCACTACTTCATGTCCGCGTGGATTCCGGGCGAGGACGAGATCAACTCGATGTACGCGCGGGCCGTGCCGGGCGTGGCCGGGGCGACCGACTATCTGATCGGGCTGCACTCGGCCGAGCCGCTGACCCTGGCCCCGGGGGCATCGGATGCGCTGTCCACTCGCCTGTGGATCGGGCCCAAGACGCAGGCCGAACTGTCCGAGATCTCGCAGGGGCTCGAACTCACGGTCGACTACGGCATCTTCACCTTCCTCGCGAAGCCGCTGTTCTGGCTGCTGCGGGTGATCAACGATTTTGTCGGGAACTGGGGCTGGTCGATCGTGATCCTGACGATCCTGATCAAGCTCGCGTTCTTCCACCTGTCCGCCACCAGCTACCGCTCGATGGCGAAGATGCGTGCGGTGGCACCGAAGCTGCAGTCGCTGAAGGAACGCTACAAGGACGACAAGCAGCGCATGAACCAGGCGCTGATGGAGCTCTACAAGAAGGAGAAGATCAACCCTCTTGGGGGCTGTCTGCCGATACTGGTGCAGATTCCGGTGTTCATCGCGCTGTTCTGGGTGCTGCTGGAATCCGTCGAACTGCGCCAGGCGCCGTGGATGCTGTGGATCCAGGACCTGTCCACCCGGGATCCGTTGTTCATCCTGCCGGTGCTGATGGGTCTGACGATGTTCATCCAGTACAAGCTGAATCCACCGCCGATGGACCCGATTCAGCAGAAGATCTTCATGGCGCTGCCGGTGGTGTTCACGGTCTTCTTCGCGTTCTTCCCGGCCGGGCTGGTGCTCTACTGGTTCACCAACAACCTGTTCTCGATCGGGCAGCAGTACGTGATCACGCGCAAGATCGAAGCGGCGGCCGGGAACAAGAACGGGAACAAGAACTGAGCGTTTGAACGCTGATCCGGACACCATCGTCGCGCTGGCCACCCCGTCCGGGGTCGGCGGGATCGGCGTGATCCGGCTATCGGGGCCGCAGGCCGTGGCACTCGCCGAGGCCATCGCCGGTGGCGGCATCCGCTCGCGCCGGGCGACCCACCGCCGGCTGCGTGCCACGGATGGCACGGTGATCGACGACGGCATCGTGATGGTGTTTCCGGGTCCGCATTCCTACACCGGCGAGGACGTCGTCGAGCTGCAGGGACATGGCAGCCCGGTGCTGCTGCAGCAACTGGTGGAGACCGCCCGGGGCCTGGGGGCCCGGTTGGCGCGTCCCGGGGAATTCACGGAGCGGGCCTACCTGAACGGGCGCCTGGACCTCGCACAGGCCGAGGCGGTCGCTGATCTGATTCACGCCCGGACCGCCGCCGCCGCGCGTCTTGCCCGCAACAGCCTGGACGGCGCACTGGCCCGCGAGATCGAGCCGGTTGCGGCCGAGATCCGGGAGCTCAGGGTGCTGATCGAGGCGGAGATCGACTTCGGCGAGACCGACCTGGAGTCTGCAGTAGCACCCGAGGTCGCGGATCGCGTGGCCGCGCTCGTCGCCGGCGTCGAGGCGCTGCGGGCGCGCCTGCACCCGGCGCGGGTGTATTCAACCGGAATGCGGCTGGCGCTGGTCGGGGCGCCGAACGTCGGCAAGTCCAGCCTGATGAACCGGCTCGCCGACGCCGAGGTCGCGATCGTCACCGACCGCCCGGGGACCACCCGCGACCTGTTGCGCGCGAACATCGCGATCGACGGCATCCCGGTGGAGCTCGTCGACACCGCCGGCATGCACGACAGCGCCGATGAGGTCGAACGCATCGGTATCGAACGCGCCCGGGACGCCGCGGCCGGCGCGGACCTGGTCCTCGAGATCCGCGACATGGCCCGCCCGGACGCACGTGCCGCGCTTCCCGATCTGCCAGGCATTCCGGTGCTGCGGGTGTGGAACAAGGCCGACCTGATGCCCGGTGCAAGCGTGGCGGACGGATTGCTGGTTTCCGCAGTCACCGGTTCCGGCCTCGATCGCCTGCGCGCGGCGATCCGCGAACAGGCGGGGCTGGCCGACGGCGCCGGCGAGCGGTTCAGCGTTCGCACCCGCCATCTCGAGGGACTCGAGAATGTGGCCACCGCGCTGGGTCGCATCCGGGCGGAGCAACCCCCGGACCTGATCGCCGAAGATCTGCGCCTGGCCGAACGGGCGCTCGACGGGCTGCTGGGGCGCGGCGATCACGAGGCGCTGCTCGGCGCGATCTTCGCCGGTTTCTGCATCGGGAAGTAACGCCCCGGCCCCCTGCAGGAGGCGAGCCCGCCCGCCGATCGGGCATTGGGGAGGATCGGCCAGCGGCTGTTCTCCTGCAGCGTTCGCCCGTCCCCACCGTCCAACCATTATCTGCTTACATTCTGGACGGCTTATGGTCAAAGGCGTATTATTCCCTCCCGTGCTCCGACTCGGGCTGGCATCGGACCGAGTTCGACACACGCGCCGGATCGGGTTCCGCAACCCGCCGGTCACGCGGGCTTTCCCGGTGCCGTCAAGGACCTCTTGAGGGGCAACGATGGACGACACGCTGCAACGCCTGCTCGACGCTGAGACCCGGGCCGAGACAATGGCCACGGAGGCCGAACAGGAGCACGAGCGCACCATTGCAGCCGCGGTGGAAAAGGCCCGGGAAATGGAGGCCGAACTCACCGAACGCATACCCGAATTGCAGAAGACGTGGGTCTCCCGCGCCGAGGAGCGCGCCGCGAAGACCATCGCCGAGGTCGAGCGCCGTTACGAAGAGCGCCACGAGAGCCTGCGGCAGCTTGCGGAACAACGCGAGGACGAGGCCCTCGACGCGGCCTTTCAGGTCCTGTTGGACGCACGACTCTGAGCCGCCACTGCCGGCAGTCACCCCCAGCAGACGACCGGATCACCCTCCATGCCCAGCGCAGCACACGACGCCTATCTGAACACCCGGGTGGCCGGCAAGGCGACCCGACTGTTCCGCTCCGGTGATCTCGAGCGCTTTGCCCAGATGTCGCTCCCTGAACTTTCCCAGGAATTCGGGCTTGGCTCGATTCTCGAGGATCCGGGCAGCGTGAACGCGAAAAGCCGTGCGGTCGAACAGGCGCTCCTGCACGTGCTGATGGAGGAACTCACCGTGCTGATCCGGCCGATGAATGCGGCGGAGCGCAGCGTGGTGGTGGCCTGGGGACGGCAGTTTGCGCTCTTCAACCTGAAAACCCTGTTGCGCGGCAAGATCCGCCAGCTCGATCCGCAGGAAATCCGCGAGAACCTCTACGACCTGCCGCCGCAGGTCCGCCTGTCCAGCGAGGACCTGTTCCGGGTGGAGAACGCGGTCGAGTTGCTGCGCGTGCTGGAGAGCGGGCCGCTGAGCCTGCTGGCGCGCCAGGCTCGGGAAATCTACGAGAAGCGGCAGGAGGCCTTCGCGCTCGAGGCCGCGATCGATCAGCGCTACTACGCCGAACTCGTGCGCCGGGTCGCCCGGCTCGACGACACCACCGCTCAGCGGCAGATGCGCAAGCTGGTGGGCTCGCTGGTGGACCGGGCGAACGTGCTGTGGCTGCTGCGATTCCGTTTCGCCTACCAGTTGCCGGCTTCGGAGACCTTCTACCAGCTCGTACCCTCTCCGGCCCTGCTGCACCGCGAGCGGTTGCTGGAGCTGGTCGGGATGGACGACCAGCCGAAAGTGATCGACGCCCTTCCGGAACCGCTCGGCAGCATGCTCGCCGACGCCGGCAATCTGATGGAGATCCAGCGCCGGCTGGGTCACCACTGCGGCGGAGTGGCGTGGTCGGCGCTGCGCAGCGGGCAGTCGGGCGTCGCCCGCGCCCTTGCGTACCTGATTCTGCGCGAGGCCGATCTGCGATTGCTGTTCACATTGATCCAGGGGCGCCTGCTGTCGCTGCCCGACACCTACGTGAACCTCGCGCTGGGGCTGAGTCCCGCGATCTGCGTGCATCAATGGCGGCAGGCGGCATGATGGCTCGATCCGCCCGCCCCGCTGCCGGCCGAGCCGCCCGTTCGGTTTCCACTCCTGCCATCCGGGGGATCGCACCGTGCTGATGCCGCAAGCGATGAAACACGTCCGGATTCTCGTGCTGCGCGAGGACCTGCCCCAGGCGTCGCTGACGCTTGCAGACACCGGGAATTTCCATCCGGATCCGCGGCCGCCGCAGGAGCAGCAGCTGACGCCGCTCCAGGATCGCCGTTATCAGAAGGAATACCAGCAGGCACGCTCCCGGCTCGACAAGATCGCCCAGGTCGTGCCGGCCCCGGAGCCTGACCTCAGCGAGATCCGGGTGGTTGGCCTCGAAGAGCTGGCCGAGACCAACGCGTGGCTCGGCGAGGCCTGGGAATTCTGCCTCGAACACCAGGAGGGATTCCGCGAGCTGGATGAAGAGGAGCGCCTGCTCGACGAGGAAGAGGCCGCACTGGCGAACTTCGCGGAACTCAACGTGGACCTGGGAACGCTCCGCAACAAGACCCGCTTTCTCGAATACCACATCGGCGTGGTCCCGCGCGAGAATGTCCGCCGCCTCGAGGGCGCGCTGGGACTCGCCGGGCACCTGCTGTTCACGTACATGGAACGCGGCGAGAGCTCGCACGTCGTGATCGTCGGACCGGCCGGCAAGGAGGGGACGGAACTCCGCTCGGTACTGTCCAACGCCGGCTTCCAGGCGATCCCGCTGCCGCAGGGCCTGGACGACTCGCCGGAGGCGATCCGGTCGGAGCAGCGTGCGCGCCGGGAGCGCATCGAAAAGGAGCGCGCGAGGCTCACCGAGGAGGTCGAGGGCTGCGCGACGGACATGCGCGACCGGCTTGCCCGCGCCGCTACGGTCCTCGTACTGGCCGAGCCCTTCGTGAGTCTGGATCCCGCGATCCGCAGCGCTGGTCATCTCGCCTTCGTCGCCGGCTGGGTTCCGGCGAAGACGGTGCCGGAACTGGAGCAACGTCTTCAGGAGACCCTTTCGAACGGTTTCAGTCTCGAGAGCCGCAAGCCGCGGTCCGACGAGCGTTCGCTCGTGCCCACGGTGCCGGTGCGCCACCGGCTGCTGCAGCCCTTTGCCCTGCTGGTGAAACAGTACGGCATTCCCCGCTACGGCGAGATCGACCCCACGCTGCTGTTCACCATCACCTTCCTGCTGATGTTCGGGACGATGTTCGGCGACGTGGGTCACGGCGCAGTACTGGCCCTGCTGGCCTGGCTCTTCCGCAAGCCCCTGGGACGCTTCTACCTGTTCGGGGTGATGGCCGGCCTGTCGTCGGTGGTGTTCGGATTCCTCTTCGGCAGTGTGTTCGGGTACAAGGAACTGATCCCGGCGGTGTGGATGTCGCCGCTGTACGACCCGATCCTGATGCTGCAGCTGGCGCTGGGATGGGGCGTGTTCTTCATTACGCTCGCCTGCGGGCTCACCATCTTCAACCGCTTCGCGATCAACGAGCCGATGGCGGCGCTGTTCGGTCACCACGGTCTGGTGAACCTGCTCTTCTACCTCGGGCTGGTCTGGGGCGGCGTGTCGGTTGCGCTGACCGGCGGCTTCGGGATCGCACAGGTGGTCCTGGTGGTCGGGTCACTCCTGGCGCTGGCGGTCTACAACTGGTTCCACCTCCAGGCATCCGTGGGCGAGCGGATACTGGTGGTGCTGATCGAAACCCTCGAGACGGTGATCGGCTACATCTCCAATACCCTGTCCTTCCTTCGTGTGGCCGCGTTCAGCATCAACCACGTCGCGCTGATGATCGCGGTCCTCACCCTCGCCGGCATGATGGGCGCGGTGGGTCATGTGCTGATGGTGATCTTCGGGAACATCTTCGTGATGGTGCTCGAGGGCGTGATCGTGACCATCCAGGTGATGCGTCTGCAGTACTACGAGGGATTTTCGCGCTATTTCTCGGGCGACGGGCGGGAGTTCTCTCCGCTCCGTCTGCGCCGGCGTCCACGGGCGGCATGATGCGGCCGCTGCGATCTTTGTTCATCCAAACTGGGAGTTAAACACATGCACTGGCTCGTCGGTCTCATGTCTTTCGCCATCGTCGGCCTGATTGCCACCGGCTTCTATCTGGAATTCCGCCCGGCACTCTCTCCGCGCCTGCAGGCCTTCTTCAAGCCGGCCCTGATCATCCAGATGACCGTTTTCGTCGGTGCGATGGCCGGATTGCTGGCGCTCGGCATCAGTGACGCGATGGCGCAGCCCGCCGCGGCAGAGCAGGTGACCACGGAGATCACCGTCGGTCTCGGCCTCGCGATCATCGGGGTGGGAATCCCGACCGGCCTGTCCACCATCGGTGCGGGTATCGCCGTGGGTCCGATCGGCGCCGCAGCCCTGGCCGCGATCACCGAGAAGCCCGAGATGCTGGGCCGAAGCCTGATCTACATCGGTCTTGCGGAAGGGATCGCGATCTACGGCCTGGTCATCAGTATCCTGCTGCTGAACCGGATCTGACGGAGACGCGCCGTGCCCACGGAAACAACCCCGGGCCGGGTCACCCGCCTGCTGTTCATCGGCTCGCACGGCCTGGCTGACGGCTTCCGGTTGATCGGTTTCGAGACCGTGACCGATCCGGAACCGGCGCAGGTAAACCGTATCCTGCGCGACCTGGACCGTGGTCGCGAGAACGCCTTCGTGATCCTCGACGACGAAATCATGGAATGGGAGATTCCGATGCTCTCGCAGCTGCGGCACGAGGGCGGGCGAATCATCGTGATCTCACTGCCCCCGCTCGCCACCCTGCCGCCCCGGCTCACCAGTGATGTCGCGGTGCGGCTGCAGAACCTGTTCGGAGCGGGCAGCCTATCCACCGAGGAAAAGACGTGAATCAAGTAGTTGAACTTGAGCAGGCGATCCTGTCCCGGGCCGAACAACTCGCCCGCCAGTTCGCCGAGCAGGCAGAGAAGACGCGGGAATCGGTGCTGCGCGAAGCCACAGAGCGGCTGCGCCAGCGCGAAAGCCGTGAGGAAGCGATCGCGCGAGCGCTGGGCGACCGGCATTACCGTCAGCGGGTGCAGGCGGCCGAACTCAAGCTGCAGAGCAACCTCGACCGGGTTCGCTGGAACCTCGTCCGGAATGTGGAGGCGCGTCTCGAGGAACGCATGCAGGCAATGGTCAAGGACGAAAAAGCGTACCGTGAGCACCTGCTCGCGCTGTTCCTGGAGGGCGCCCGTGCAATGGGTCCGACGAGCCTGACCGCACGCGCGAACGCCGCCGATCGTGCTTACCTGACCGGCGGCCTCGAGCAACTGCGCGCGGAGCTTCCCGAGCACGAGATCCGGATCGATGACCGCCCGATCGAGACGGTGGCGGGTGTGCTGCTGCTCAGCGACGACGGCAGGATGCGCGTCGACAACACCTTCGAAGGTCGCCTCGCCCGCCTGCGCATGCAGTTGCAGCAGGTGATCCTCGAGCGCATGTTTCCCGCCTCCCTGGAGTCGGCCAACCCCTTCACCGGATGAGACCATGACCGAGACCCAACGCACTGGCGTCGTCCGCGACATCAACGGACCCATCGTCACCATCGAACTTCCCGGCATCCGCCACGGGGAGCAGGTCAAGATCGGCGAACTCGGCCTGTTCGGCGAGGTGATCTCGCTGAGCGGGAATCAGGCCGTGGTGCAGACCTACGAGTCAACCGACGGCGTTCGTCCCGGCGAGCCGGCAGAGGGTCTGGGCTGGCCGCTGTCGGTGGAGCTCGGCCCCGGTCTGATGGGCGGAATCTTCGACGGGGTTCAGCGTCCGCTCGAGAAGATTGTGCTGCAGTCCGGCGACTATATCCGCCGCGGGATCGACGTGCTGGCGCTGGACCGCGAACGGAAGTGGGCGTTCGAGCCGAACCCGGATCTCGAGATCGGAGCGACGGTCGGTCCCGGGACGGTGCTCGGGTCGGTGCAGGAGACCGAGACCGTGCTGCACCGGATCATGGTGCCGCCCGGCATCCACGGCGAGCTCGAGGAGCTCGCTCCGGCCGGCGAGTACAACATCGAGGAAACGATCGGACGCGTGCGCTCGGGTGGGCGCCGGCGCGAGGACCAGGGCCGGGGTCAGACCCACCGCCTGCGCATGTACCACCGCTGGCCGGTGCGGACGCCGCGGACCTACTCGCGCCGCGATGACGGCGTCGCACCGCTGATCACCGGCCAGCGGGTGATCGATACCTTTTTCCCGCAGCTGAAAGGCGGCAAGGGCGCGGTGCCGGGCCCGTTCGGCGCCGGCAAGACGGTGGTGCAGCAGCAGGTCGCGCGCTGGTCGAATGCCGATATCGTCATTTATGTCGGCTGCGGCGAGCGTGGCAACGAGCTGGTCGATGTGCTCGAAACCTTCCCGGAACTGGACGACCCGTACACCGGGCGCAAACTGATGGAGCGCACGCTGCTGGTCGCGAACACTTCGAACATGCCGGTGGTGGCGCGCGAGGCCTCCGTGTACGTCGGCATCACGATGGCGGAGTACTACCGCGACATGGGCTACGACGTCGTAATGCTCGCCGACTCGACCAGCCGCTGGGCCGAGGCCCTGCGCGAGGTGTCCGGCCGGCTCGGCCAGATGCCGGTGGAAGAGGGCTACCCCGCCTATCTCGCTTCGCGGCTGGCGGCGGTCTACGAGCGCGCGGGGCGGGTCGAGACCCACGGCGCGGGTTCGGGCTCGGTGACCCTGATCGGCGCGGTATCGCCGCCCGGCGGCGACTTCTCCGAGCCGGTGACGAGCCACACCAAGGACATTATCGAGACCTTCTGGGCGCTATCCAAGGAGCTGGCGGACGCCCGTCATTACCCCTCGATCGACTGGGTCACGAGCTTTTCCGGACATGTGCACACGGCGGCCCAATGGTGGCACGAGAATGTGAACAACACCTGGGAGGATCGTCGGCGTGCGGCACTCGCCCTGCTGGCCCGCGACGCGGAACTCTCGCGCATCGTGAATCTTGTCGGGCCGGAGGCGCTGTCCTCGACCCAGCGCTGGGACCTCGAGGGTGCGGCGCTGGTGAAGGAGGGTGTGCTGCAGCAGAGCGCCCTCGACGACGTCGACACCTTCTGTTCCCCCGAAAAGCAGTTCGCGCTGCTCGACCTCGTGCTGCGGATCTACGACCTCGGTGCGGAACTGGTGAACCTCGGCGTGCCGGTGCAGGAACTCCAGCGCCTGCCGCTGCTGTCCCGGGCCCGCCGGATCAAGAGCCTGTACACCAGCGAGCAGCTGGACGATATCAACGCCTTCCGGAGCGAGGTCGAGAAGGCCCTGGAAGAACTGCGGCAGGAATACGCCAAACAGGAGGAGGAGCAGGCCTGATGAGCATCAAGGAATATCGCACCGCGGTCGAGGCCCGGGGCGGCCTGCTGGTGATGAAGAACACCCCCGGTATCGCCTTCGGCGACCGCGTGCGCATCGAGGACCACACCGGCCGCATTCGCAACGGCCAGGTGATTCGGGCCTCGGACAACGAGGTGCTGATTCTGGTCTTCGAGGGCGTCGAGGATCTCGACCTGCAGAACACGTGGGTCCGGTTTCTGGACGCCCCAATCGAGATCGCGCTGTCTCCGGAGCTGCTTGGGCGTGAATTCAATGGGCTGGGCGAGCCGCGCGACGGCCGCCCGCCGATCCTGTCGAGCCTGCGGCGTCCGGTCGGTGGCTCGGCGATCAATCCGGCGGCCCGCAACTATCCGCGTGAATTCATCCAGACCGGCATCTCCACGATCGACGGGCTGAACTCGCTGGTGCGCGGCCAGAAGCTCCCGATCTTCACCGGCTCGGGCCTGCCGCACAACCGGCTGGCCGCGCAGATCGTGCGCCAGGCGCAGTTGAAGAACGAGGACGCGTCGTTCTCGGTCGTGTTCGCGGCGATGGGCGTGTCCTACGCGGACGCAAAGTTCTTCCGGGACGAGTTCGCGTCGTCCGGTGTCCTGCGCAACGTCGTGATGTTCGTGAATCTTGCCGACGACCCTCCTGTCGAGCGGCTGACCCTGCCGCGGACCGCCCTCGCAGCGGCCGAGTACCTCGCCTACGATCTCGACCGGCACGTCCTGGTGGTGATGACCGACATGACCTACTACGCCGAGGCGCTGCGCGAGGTGGCCACCTCGAAGGGCGACGTGCCGGCGCGCAAGGGCTACCCCGGGTATCTGTACTCGGACCTTGCGGAGATCTACGAACGCTGCGGGCGCATCCACAACCGCCACGGCTCGATCACGATGATGCCGGTGGTGTCGATGCCCTCCGACGACATCACGCACCCGATTCCGGACCTGACCGGCTACATCACCGAGGGCCAGATCGTATTGTCGCGCGAGCTGGACAACCAGGGGATCTACCCGCCGGTCCACATCTCGCCGAGCCTGTCGCGTTTGATGAAGGACGGTATCGGCAAGGACGACACGCGGGAAGACCATCCGCGGGGCGCGGCGCAGCTCTACGCGCTGTATGCCCGTGCACTGGAGACCCGCAACCTCGCATCGATCATCGGCGCCGACGAGCTCTCCACCCACGACCGCCGCTATCTCACCTTCGCCGACGCCTTCGACCGGCGCTTCGTCGGACAGGGCGAAAACGAGGACCGCAGTATCGAGGCAACGCTGGATCTCGCGTGGGAACTCATGTCGATCTTCCCGAAGGACGTGCTGACCCGCGTCAGCGAGGTCGACATCGGCAAGTACTACCAGGAGGTCGACGAAGCCCAGGTGGTCGCGGGCTCGGGTGGGCCGAGCAGTGGCGTGACGACGGCGGT
>PWRV01000055.1 GCA_003563455.1 Thioalkalivibrio sp. | reverse complement strand
TTCAGCCTGCTGGAGACGCTGATTGCGCTGCTGGTCCTCTCGGTCGGCGCGCTGGGCAGTGTGGCGCTGCAGCTGCACGCACTGCAGGCCACCCATTCGGCTTATCAGCGTACGCTGGCGAGCCTGATTGCCGCCGATGCCGGGGAACGCCTCTGGCAGGCTGCGGCCGGCGGCGAGGCCGGACTCGACTGGATCGACGACTGGGTGCAGCGACGGGACTGCGCGCAGGCAGGCCCGCACGTCTGCCTCCCGGAACTGGAGGTGCGCGTCAGTGGGGCCGGGAGCGGCCGGGTGATCTCGGTTTCCTGGGCCGAGGAGCGCTTTGCGGATGCGGAGCAGGGCCGGGTGCATCTGGACTACGCGGTCGAGATCCCGCAGGAGCCGGCATCGTGATCCCGCCGCAGCGGCAGCGGGCCTTCTCCCTGGTCGAACTGATGGTCGCGATGACCCTCGGCCTGCTGCTGATCGCGGGGGCGGTGAGCCTGTTCCTGAGCGTGCGGCAGCTGCAGATCGAGCAGGAGCGGGTCGCAACGATGAAGGAGAACCTGCGGTTCGCGACGGATTTCATGGCGCGGGACATCCGGGGAGCGGGCCTGCGTGCGGACGGCACGCTCGATCTCGCGGAGGGCGTCGAGCCCGGTGATCCTGGCAGCGGCGCGCAGCAGGTCTTCACCGTGCGCAAGGCGGGCATGAACTGCCTGGGCGAGACCGGCCCCTGGGTCGCCAGCGTCTACTGCGTGCAGGACAACCAGCTCCGCTGCGGCAACGACGCGTCGCCAGCGCAGAACCAGCCGCTGGTCAGCGCCGTGCGTTCAATGAATGCGGTGGCTGTCGATGCCGAGGGCCATCCGACCTGGGAACGGCCGGTGGCGCTGAGGGTGGAACTGGAGCTCGAGAGCCACGCGGGCCAGCAGGTGCTGACCCATGAGGTGGAATTCATGGTGAGCCTGCGCAATGCCGTGCTGGCCGAACAGGCAGCCCTCTGATGGCCCCGGGGACGCGGTGGGCTCAACGCGGGGTCGCGCTGGCAGTGGTGCTGGTGCTGCTTGCGGTGGGTAGCCTGATTGCAGTGACCGGCATGACCCAGGCCATCGTCGACGAGCGAATCGCCGGCAACCAGCGCCAGATCGCCGAGATCTTCCCCGCCGCCGAGGCCGGACTGCTGCGTGCGGGGCGATGGTGGCGGGAAGAGAGCTCGGGGGAGCGCCACGACCAGCTTTTCTGGAACGATCCCGACGGCGCGATGGCCGCGTTGCAGGGACTGGACCGCGTGATCCGGCCCGGCCTGAGCTGGTCGGTACAGGAACTGCGCTTCGACGGTGACGAGGTGCTGATGCGTGTTCGCGGCGAGATCGCGGACATCGGCACCGTGCGCGAGGTGCAGGGCCGCTACCGGCGTCCCGCCGACGGTGACCTGGCCGATGCCGACGGTACCCTGTTCGGCTGGTCGGAGTTGCTGCAGCACTGATGGCGATCCCCGGCGTGTGCTGGCCATTGCGAACTCAAGTCCACTGCCACCGGGCCGATACAGCAGGTTACACCGGGGGCGGGCTTCGGCCTCGCAGATCGGGGCCGGCCAGGGGCCGAACCCCGGCCGCTGGCGGCATGGCGACACCCGATCCGGGCTGGTTGAAGGCCGGGTCGCAGGGTGCGGAGGGCTGAAGCCGTCCGCAGAAGACAACGACGGAACACGAGGCGGGAGCGACCGTGGATAACCGCATTCCTCAACCCCAGATGCTGGAGGGGCTGTTCCCGGTTGGGGACCTGGACCGGGAAAAACGAACCGGCCTCGCTCAGCGTGGCCAGCTTGCCAACCTGCGCTACGGCCAGCGGCTGGATGCGTCGGCCGAACACCGATGGCTCGTCTACGTGGTGGACGGCAGCGTGAATCTGGTGACCAGCAGCGGATCCACCAGCGTCGCGGCCGGTTCGGCCCGGGCCCGCCAGCCGCTGTTCTCGGAGGGGCGCTTCCAGGAATACGCGGTGGCTTCTGGCACGGCGGTCGTGCTTCGACTCGATAACCGCCTCTACGGGATTCTTCATGGGCAGCAGAGCCAGTCCGGCTACGATGTCGAGGAAACGGAGCTCGACGACACCGAAAGTGCGCTGTTCGCGGAGGTCTATGCGGCCTGCCATGAAGAGAAGCTCGAACTTCCCGCGCTGCCGGAGGTGGCGGTGAAGATCCAGGCCGCAATGAAGGACCCCGACGTGGACATCAAGCGTCTGGCGAACATCGTGTCGCTCGACATCGCGATCACCGCAGGGCTCATCCGTGCGGCCAGCGGCGCCGCCTACGGGGTTGGCAATCCGGTGAAGAGCGTGCGCGACGCGATCGTCCGGCTCGTGCTGGTCGCTGCGCGCAGACTGGCGCTGACCATCGCGATGCAGCAGGTCTTCCATTCCAGTTCCCCGGTGCTGAAGCGACGCATGCACGAGTTGTGGGACCGCAGCGTGCACGTCTCCGCGCTGAGCTTCCTGCTGGCCCGCGAATGCAAGGGCCTGGACGCCGAACAGGCCCTGCTTGCCGGTCTGCTGCACGACGTCGGCGCCGTTCCGATCCTCGACTATATCGGCCGCAACCATCCGGAAGCGACCGACGAGGAGGTCACCGTGATCATCGAAAAGCTGCACGGTGTGGTCGGCGAGATCGTGTTCGCCTCCTGGAGCATGGAGGCGGGCATGAGCATGGTCGTGCGCGAATCCGGCAACTGGCTCCGCGACCACGGAGGCGCGCCGGACTACTGCGACCTGGTCAGCGTCGCCCGGCTGTATCACCTGAACCAATCGGACCCGGACGCCGCAGTCCCCCGTTTCCACGAGGTACCGGCCTTCACCCGGCTGGACCTGCCCGCCCCGAACGAGGAAGGGAAGCTGGACCTGATCGAGAACGCGGCCAATGAGCGCGAGGAGATGATGGCGGTGATCCAGGGAAAGGCCTAGTGGGCCA
>PWRV01000046.1 GCA_003563455.1 Thioalkalivibrio sp. | reverse complement strand
TGAATGGCACGGAAGTTGAATAGGCGGATTTGTACGGAACACGAAGGCGCGAGCGGGCAGGCCGTTCGTTCGATGCCGTCGGGATACGCAAACAGGGGTTCGTAATGTCGATCAGTTCACTGGGAGTCGGCTCGGGTCTTGACCTGAACGCGCTGGTCGACCAGCTGGTCGCGGCCGAGCGTGAGCCGAAGGTGCAGCGCCTCGATCGCCGGGAGGCCGATATCCAGGCCCGCATCTCCGGCTTCGGGGCCGCCCGGGGCGGGCTGTCCGCTCTGGAAACGGCGCTGGAGAAGCTGTCGAAACTGCAGCAGGGACGCACTGCCTCCTCGTCGGACAACGACCGGCTGGGGGTCACCGCGAGCACCGGGGCGGCGACTGGCAGCTACCGCATCGAGGTCAACCAGCTCGCCGCCGCCCAGTCGCTGGCGAGTGGGCGCTTTGCGGACGCGGACGCGCCGCTGGGCACCGGGACGCTGAGCCTCCAGGTCGGTGACGGGACCCCGGTGTCGATCGAGATCGATTCCGAAAACAACAGCCTGCGCGGTATTCGTGAAGCGATCAATGCGGCGGATGCCGGGGTGCAGGCGAGCATCGTGAACGACGGCGAGGGCTTCCGGCTGGTGCTCAGTGCCGCGCAGACCGGTGCCGACCAGGCCGTCTCGGTCACGGTGTCCGAAGACGAGGCCGAGGTCGGCGATCTCGCACGGCTGGCCACCGAGAACCTCACCGAGACGGTCGCGGGCCGGAACGCGGAACTCGTGCTGAACGGCCTGCCGATCACCAGCCCGGACAACAACCTCGACCAGACGCTGGAGGGACTGAACCTGCAGCTCAAGGGCACCACGGAGCCCGGTGCGCCGATCACCGTGAGCGTGGACGAGGACCGCGCCGCGGTGCGCGAGGCGCTGAACGAATTCGTGAAGGCCTACAACGGCGTGATCGACACCGTGCGCAACCTGACCCGCTTCAACCCGGAGACGCAGGAGGGTGCGGCGCTGGTCGGCGACAGCACCTTGCGTTCGGTCCAGGGCCGGCTCGCGCAGGGACTGCAGTCCCCCGGTTCCGACCCGGAGGCCAGCTTCACCAACCTGGTGAACCTCGGTGTGAATTCCGACCGCAACGGCCGGCTGAGCCTCGACAGCGCCGCGCTGGACCAGGCGATGGACCAGGACTTCCGGGGGGTGATCGGGCTGGTCAACGACGTCAGCGCGGGACTGCGCGACTCGGTGAAGGGTTTCACCGAACCGGGGGGACTGCTCGAGTCGCGCACCGAGGGGCTGCAAACGCGGATGAAGGGGATCGACCGGCAGCGCGAGGCGCTGGACCTGCGCATCGAGCGGCTCGAGGCGCGGCTCATCCGCCAGTTCGGCGCGATGGACGCGCTGGTCGGGCAGCTGCAGAGCACCAGCCAGTTTCTGGATCAGCAGCTCGGGGCGCTGAATGCGATGTTTGATCGGCGGCGTTGAGGTGAGGGTGCAGCGTCGTGGGTTCCGCGCCCCCTCCCCAACCCTCCCCCGCAAGCGGGGGAGGGGGCATCCTGGCCGGGGATCGGGGGAGTTGACCCTGGTTTTAAAACATCAGGATAGGGCGTTTATTTCATAACAGGTGTTATTTCAGAGGGACCAGTCATGTACCAGATGGGTATTCAGCAGGCGCTCAACCAGTACCGCGACGCGGGGGTCATTGCCGAGGTCGGCGATGCCGATCCGCATCGCCTGATCCAGTTGCTGTTCGAGGGTGCGCTCGATCGCATCGCGATCGCCCGCGGCGCGATGCGCCAGGGCGACGTCGCGGTGAAGGGTTCGCGCATCAGTCGGGCGATCCAGATCATCGACGGGCTGCGCGCACACCTTGATCGCGAGAACGGTGGCGAAATCGCGGCCAATCTCGACGCGCTCTACGACTACATGGAGCGGCGGCTGGCCGAGGCCAATCTCCGCGACGACATCACGATGCTCGACGAGGTCGCGAACCTGCTGCGCGAGGTCAAGAGCGGCTGGGACGCGATTCCGCAGCAGAGTGCGCCGACCGCCCTGAACGGCTGAGCCGTGATGTCGACCGAGGCCGCGCGGGGTCATCTCGAAGAGGGCCTCGTTCTGGTGGACGCGGCGCTGGCCGCGGCCGAGTCCGGGGAATGGGAGCAGGTCTCGGAACTCGACGCGCGCTGCCGCGAGGCCGCGAAGGCGATGGCCAGCGAGTTGCAGGGCTACGACCCCCGACCGCTGCTTCCGGACCTCGTGCGCCTGCGCGAGCGCCACCGTCGCCTGCTGGCGCTCGCGGAGGACCATCGCGACGAACTGGCCCGGGCGAGCCGCGAGTCCCGGCGCGGACGGCAGGGTGCGCGGGCCTACGAGGCCAATACGTGACGGCGCGGGGGGCGTTGCCTTGCCTGCGCCCGCGGGGGCTGTTCCAATGACCGGACGCCCATGCCCCGGTCCGGCCCGCAACGATGCCAGGTGAGCCGTTTGCCGAAGCCCTCGTCTTCGAGGACGAAATGCCGCTCGACTGGGAGGCGGTCGACCAGTTGCCTCCGGGGCCGCGTCTCGCGACCCTGAACGCCAGCAACGAGGCGTTGCTTCGGGTGCAGGAAGGACTGGAGGAGCCTGCCCGCAGCAGCGAAGAGTCGCAGGAAATAGCGCAGGAATTCCAGCGTCTGGACGCGAAACTTAATCTGATGCTTGAACTCATGGCGGAGTGGCTGCGCCGTCAGGGCGACCTGCCGCCCGCGGTTCCGTTGCGTTTCAATGCGCGGGGCATCGCGTGGGAAGCCGACACGCCGCCGGCGCCCGACACGCTGGTGCGCATCCGGCTCTTTGTCTGCCCGACCCTGCCGAAACCCCTGGTGCTCCATGCGCGCGTGCTCCGGCACGAACCGTGCGACGAATCGGACCACGGTACGGGTGCAATGGCAACGCGGGCGGTCGCGGAATTCCTCCAGCTTTCTCCCGCTGCAGTGG
>PWRV01000263.1 GCA_003563455.1 Thioalkalivibrio sp. | reverse complement strand
TGCCCGAGGCCCTGCCCGATGCGGAGGCACACTACCGCTACCGCCCGGACGAAGGGCTGGGCGAGGCTCTGGCCGAGACCGCGCCTGGAGCCCTGCGCGGCGCGGCACTGCTGGCGCTCGCCACCGGTTCCCGGGTGCCCGATAATGACCTGCGTGCGGCCCGGGACTTCATGCGGCGCCTGATCGACCTACACCTCGACGGTCGGGAACTCCAGACCCGTCGCCTTCTCTAGACAGGACCGATTCCATCATGCAATCAACTGCTCCGCCGCCGTTGCGGCTCGGCGTGAATCTCGACCACATCGCCACCATCCGCCAGGCGCGGCACACTTCGTACCCGGACCTGATGCAGGCGGTGCGTCTTGCCGAGGCCAGCGGGGCGGACTCGATCACCCTGCACCTGCGGGAAGACCGCAGGCACATCCAGGATGACGACGTCTTCGGAATCAAACCCCGCCTCACGCGCCCGCTGAACCTCGAGATGGCCGCAACCCGGGGCATGCAGGCGATTGCCTTGCAACTGGTGCCGGAGGCCTGCTGCATCGTTCCCGAGCGGCGCGAGGAGTTGACCACCGAGGGGGGGCTGGATGCGGCCGGGCAGCAGGTGCGCCTCCGCGAGTTCGTGCAGCCGCTGAACGACGCCGGGATCGAGGTGTCGCTGTTCATCGAACCCGACCTGCGGCAGCTCGAGGCCGCCGTTGCGATCGGTGCCCCGGTGGTCGAGCTGCACACCGGCGCCTACGCCAACGCCCACGACGGTGCCGAGCGCGCAAAGCTCGCCGAGGTCCTGTTCGCGGCCGCCCGGGCCGGGCACGAGATGGGGCTGGTAATCAACGCCGGACACGGGCTGGACTACGACAACGTGCGTCCGATTGCTGCCCATCCGCTGTTCCACGAGTTGAACATCGGTCACTCGATCGTCGCCCGTGCCCTGTTTACCGGTCTGCCCGAGGCCGTGAGCCACATGCGCAGCATCATGGACGCCACGCGCCAGGGCCGTTTGGCCTGAAGGCGCTCCCGGGCATGATTCTCGGCGTCGGAGTCGATCTGGTCCGGGTCGGGCGCATGGTCCCGCTGCTCGAACGCCACGGGCAGCGTCTGCTCGAGCGCATGCTGCATCCGGACGAACGCGCCGAAGTCCCGGCCGTGCGTCCCGAGGGCTTCGTGGCCCGCCGCTTCGCCGCCAAGGAGGCCCTGGCGAAGGCGCTCGGCTGCGGGGTGGGCCGCGACATGGCATTGCACGAAGTCCGTGTGACCCACGACCCGGCCGGGCGCCCGGGCCTCGCGCTCAGCGGTGCCGCGGCCCGCACTGCCGCTCGCCTCGGCGTCTCCCGGATCCACCTGAGCATCAGCGACGAACACGACTACGCCCAGGCCTTCGTGGTGCTGGAGGGTCGGCCGCCGGAGCCGCCCGCCGGGTGAGTGCAGCCGGGCACGAGCCGTTATACTCTGCCGGCATGACGCGATCCAACAACGAATCCTTTCCTACGCTGGAAGACTTTGTCGGCAACACCCCGCTGGTGCGACTGCAACGGCTGACTGCCGGCCTGTCCGTGCCGGTGCTGGTGAAGCTCGAGGGGAACAATCCCGCGGGCTCGGTAAAGGACCGGCCGGCCCTGAACATGATCGTGCAGGCCGAGTTGCGCGGCGAAATCCGCCCGGGCGATACCCTGATCGAGGCGACCAGCGGCAACACCGGCATTGCGCTGGCGATGGTTGCGGCGATCAAGGGCTACCGGATGCTGCTGATCATGCCCGAAAACATGTCGGCGGAGCGCCGCGCAGCGATGAAGGCCTTCGGTGCCGAGATCATCCTGGTCACGCGGGAGCAGAGTATGGAGGGTGCCCGCGATCTGGCCCGGCAGCTGGAGCGCGAGGGCCGGGGCCGGGTCCTCGACCAGTTCGCGAATCCGGACAACCCGGACGCGCACTACCGCGGCACCGGTCCGGAGATCTGGCGCGACACGGGCGGCGCGGTCACGCACTTCGTCTGTTCGATGGGAACCACGGGTACCATCATGGGCACCTCGCGCTTCCTGAAGGAGCGGGAGCCGGCGGTCACCATCGTCGGCGTGCAGCCCACCGAGGGTTCCGCGATTCCCGGCATCCGGCGCTGGCCCGAGGCCTACCTGCCGTCGATCTTCGATGCCTCGCGGGTAGACCGCACTCTCGACATCAGCCAGCAGGAGGCCGAGACGATGATGCGCCGGCTGGCCGCCGAGGAGGGGATCTTCGCCGGCGTGTCCTCCGGCGGCTCGGTTGCGGCCGCGCTGAAGGTGGCCGCAGAGCTGCGCGACGGGCTGGTGGTCGCGATCGTCTGCGACCGGGGTGACCGCTACATCTCGACCGGCGTCTATCCCGCATGAGCAGCGCCCCGGTACTGGTCTTCGATCTGGAGACCGTTCCCGACATCGAAGGCGCGCGCAGGGTGCACGATTTCGAGGGGCTCTCCGATACGGAGGTGGCCGATGCGCTGTTCGCGCTGCGCCGCATCCGGACGGGCACGGAATTCCTGCAGCACGCCCTGCATCGCGTGGTCTCGATCGGGGTGCTCTACCAGGGCGGCGACCAGATCAAGGTCTCGGCCTTCGGGCGCGAAACCGCGGACGAGGCCGAGCTGCTGCGCCAGTTCTTCGACGTGATCGAGAAGCGGACGCCGACGCTGGTGAGCTGGAACGGCGGCGGCTTCGACCTGCCGGTGCTGCACTACCGCGCCTTGCTGCACGGTGTCGCCGCGCCGCGCTACTGGGACCAGGGGGACGAGGACCGCAGCTTCCGCTACAACAACTATCTCAGCCGCTTTCACTGGCGCCACATCGATCTGATGGACGTGCTCGCCGGGTACCAGCCCCGGGCCGTGGTTGGCCTGGACATGATCGCCTCCCTGCTCGGGCTTCCGGGGAAGCTGGGAATGGACGGAAGCCGGGTCTGGCCCGCATGGCGGGACGGAGACCGCAC
>PWRV01000325.1 GCA_003563455.1 Thioalkalivibrio sp. | reverse complement strand
GCTGATCAGCGGAAGCGGGATGCCCACGACCGGCAGCAGGCCCGTCACCATGCTCATGTTCACGACCATATAGACCGCGAAGGTGAGGCTGATACTGCCGGCGATCAGCCGGCAGAAACGTTCCTGCGCCATCGCAGCGATCCACAGCCCGCGGCCGACGATCAGGAAGTACAGGGCCATCAGCAGCACCACGCCAAGGAAACCGAACTCCTCGGCATAGACCGCGAACACGAAATCGGTCGAACGCTCCGGGAGGAACTGCAACTGCGACTGAGTGCCGTTCAGCCAGCCCTTTCCGTAAAGCCCGCCCGAACCGATCGCGATCTTCGACTGGATGATGTGGTAGCCGGCACCGAGTGGATCGGATTCCGGATTCAGCAGCGTCAGTATCCGCTGCCGCTGGTAGTCGTGCATCTGCGTCCACAGCAGTGGAATCACCGCCGCGATCGCGAGCCCCAGACCGAGGAACCAGCGCCAGTTCAGACCGGCGAGGAAAATCACCAGCAGTCCGGCCGCGCCCACCAGCAGCGCGGTACCCAGATCCGGCTGACGCATGATCAGCAGCACCGGCAGCACGATCAACACGCCGACCACCAGCATGTCCAGGAATCTCGGCGGAGCGTTGCGCAACGACAGGTACCACGCCACCATCAGCGGCATCGCGAGCTTCATCAACTCCGACGGCTGAAACCGGATCACCCCGAGATCCAGCCAGCGGCGGGCCCCCTTGCCGACGTCCCCGAAAAGGACCACCGCAAACAGCAGCCCCAGCCCCGCCAGGAACAGCCAGGGCGAGAGCGCGCGCAGCGTGCTGATCGGGATCCTCGCCACCACGAGAAGCGCGAGCACACCCAACGCGATCCGGCCGATCTGACGCTGCAGCGCGTCGACGCTCTCTCCGGACGCGCTGAACAGCACCACGAGGCCAAGCATCAGCAACACCGCGATCAACACCAGCAGTGTGCCGTCCAGGCGCAGGCTGCGCAGCAGCCACTGGGAGGTGGTCAGCTCCCGCCCGGTGACGCTGATCATGATCCTTCTCCCGAAGCCACCACCCGGCCCCGGGACGCGAGATAGGAGTCGATCACAGCGCGCGCGATCGGGGCAGCGACGCGCCCGCCGCTGCCGCCGTGCTCGGCCAGCACGGCCACCGCAATCTCCGGGTCTTCGGCAGGCGCATAGGCGAGGAACAGCGCGTGATCCCAGAGCAGGCGATCCAGCTCGTCCTCATCGTATTCCTGGTCCGGTGCGAGGCTGAAGACCTGTGAGGTCCCGGTCTTGCCGGCGATGCGATAACCCCCGGGCGGATTGGAGCCAATGCTGCCCCACGCCGTTCCGTGACGCGCGTGCACCGACTCGACCATGGCCTCGTGAATCACGTCCCAATGGGCGTCGCTGGCAATCACCGGGGCCAGATGTCGGACCGGCTGCAGCACCGATTCGCCATTGCTGCCGTCGCGAATCGCCCGCAGCAGCCGCGGCTGCACGCGCTGACCCCGGTTCGCGAGGGTGCTCGCGACATCGGCCAGCTGCAGGGGTGTCGTCAGCAGGTAACCCTGCCCTATCGCGGTGATCACGGTCTCGCCGGGGAACCAGGGCAGATTCTGCATCGACCGCTTCCACTCCCGACTCGGGAGAATGCCCGGACGTTCGCCGGTGGCATCGATGCCCAAGCGGCTGCCGATACCGAAGGCACCGAGCATCGGCGCCATGCGGTCGATCCCGAGCTTGTGGCCGAGGTCATAGAAATACACGTCCGAAGACACGGCGATTGCGCGGGATAGATCGACCCACCCATGGCCACCACGCTTCCAGTCGCGATAGCGCCGCTCGTGTCCCGGCAACTGGAAGTAGCCGGTCGCGAACATCCTGCGCTCGGCCGTGGTGATCCCCTCCTCCAGGCCCGCGAGGCCCACCACCGGCTTCAGCGTCGAACCCGGCGGGTACTGCCCGCTGAGGGCACGGTTGAACAGCGGCTTGTGCGGATTGGACTGCAGGGCGGCGAAGTCCTGGTGGGAGATGCCGTTCACAAACGGATTCGGGTCGAAGCCGGGCTTGCTGACCAGCGCCAGCACCTCGCCGGTTGCCGGGTCGATCACCACCACGGCTCCATCGTGCGGCGCCAGGGCATCGCGAGCAGCGCGCTGCAGTTCCACGTCGATGCTCAGCGTCAGATCCTGCCCCGGCGTGGGCGGGACAACGGAGAGCTCGCGAATCACCCGACCCTGGGCGTTGACCTCCACCTGCTTGTGACCGGTGGTGCCGTGCAGGATGTCCTCGTAATAGCGTTCGACCCCGGTCTTGCCGGTGTGCGAGGTACCGGCGTAATTGCGGGTGTCCAGCCGCAGCAGGTCCTGCTCATTGATACGCCCGACGTAACCGACCACGTGGGCGAAATCCGCTCCCAGAGGGTAGTGGCGAACCGGCCGCGCCTCGATCTCCACACCGGGCAACTCGGGTCGCGCGACTGCGATCCGTGCCACCGTTTCGTCGTCGAGATTCGCCTTGAGCAGCACCGGCTGAAAGGGCCGGCGCTGCCTCACTGACGCCCGGAAGCGCTCGATCTCCTGGGGTGACAGCTCAACGAGCATCGAGAGGCGTGCCAGCAACTCGTCCAGATCGCCCGCCTGCTCCACGGTGACTTCCAGCTGGTACGATGGCCGGTTCTCGGCCAGCAGCACGCCATTGCGATCGAAAATCAGCCCGCGCGTCGGCGGCATCGGTTCGATCCGCAGCCGGTTGTTCTCGGACAGCGTGGTGAAATGCTCGTGGGCGCCGACCTGCAGGGTGAACAGACGCACCCCGAGCGTCAGCAGCAGCAGCGAAAGAATCAGCACCGCGACGAAAACGCGGACAGAGAAGCGCCGCTGATCCCGCCCCTCCTCGTCGTAGGAATCCTGCCGGTCAATCAGCATGGGCTATGGAAACACGGATGCCCTCGCCTCGTCTTCGCGACCACGG
>PWRV01000227.1 GCA_003563455.1 Thioalkalivibrio sp. | reverse complement strand
TCTTCGAGGAAGGCGCGGAGCAACAGATCGTTCTCCAGCATTCCCCGGCGGCAGCGCCAGCGCGTCTGTGTATCGGGCAGGTTCATCATCCGGCCACGGGCCGCCCCGGCGTCACACCGAGCGCTTGAGCATGATCCTGCGGATGTCCCCGATCGCCTTGGACGGATTGAGTCCCTTCGGGCAGACCTGGGTGCAGTTCATGATGCCGTGGCAACGATACAGACTGTAGGCGTCGTCCAGGCGTTCCAGTCGCTCCTCGGTGGCCTCGTCGCGGCTGTCCTGAATGAAGCGCGCTGCCTGGAGCAGCGCAGCGGGTCCGAGAAACCGGTCCGGGTTCCACCAGTACGACGGACAGGCCGCGGAACAGCAGCCACAGAGGATGCACTCGTAAAGCCCGTCCAGTTTGTCGCGATCCTCCGGGCTCTGCAGCCGCTCGACTTCCGGCTCGGGCGAATCGTTGACCAGCCAGGGCTCCGCCTCGCGGTACTGGTGGTAGAAGTTGTCCATATCCACGATCAGATCCCGGATCACCGGCATCCCGGGAAACGGGCGCAGCACGATCGGTGTCTTGAGATCCTTCAGCGGCATGATGCACGCGAGTCCGTTGGTGCCGTTGATGTTCATCCCGTCGCTGCCGCAGACACCGTGCTGGCAGGATCTCCGGAAGGACAGGCTGTCGTCCTGCTCCTTCAGCAGCAGCAGCGCGTCCAGCAGCATCATCCCGGGTTCGACCAGATCGTCCCCGAGCGTAAAGTCCTGCATGTAGGGTGCGCTGTCGGTTTCCGGATTGAAGCGGTAAATGGAAAATTCCATGCGGTTTTCTCCCGGCGGCGGTTCAGTAAACCCGTTCCTTCGGTGGGAACGATTCGACCGTCACCGGCTGCGTGCGCACCGGCTTGTAGTCCATCGCGTCGTCCTGCAACGAGTAGAGCGAGTGCCTGAGCCAGCGCTCGTCGTCCCGATCGGTGAAGTCCATCCGGCTGTGCGCACCCCGGCTTTCTTCGCGACCCAGCGCGGAGACGATCGTGGCCATCGCACAGTCCATCAGGTTTTCGAGTTCCATCGCCTCGACCCTGGCGGTGTTGAAGGTGCGGCTGTGATCCCGGATCACGGCGTTGTCGATCCGCTCGCGCAGATCGTGCAGCCGAGTCACGCCCTCCTGCATCACCTCCGCGGTGCGGAAGACCCCGCAATGGTCCTCCATGATCTTGCGCAATTCGCGCCGCAGCGGTTCCACCGCCTCGCCTTCGCCCTTGCGGTCCCAGCGTGCCAGTCGCGCCAGGGCCCGGTCCACGGATTCCTTGTGCAGAGGACGGTGATGACGGTTGTCCTTCAGAAAATCGAGGATGTGGTTGGCGGCTGCGCGGCCGAAAACCAGGATGTCGAGCAGCGAGTTGCCGCCCAGTCGGTTGGCGCCGTGCACTGACACGCAGGCCGCCTCGCCTGCGGCATACAGCCCCGGTACCGGATCTTCCGGCGTGTCCTTCACCGGCACCACGACCTGTCCGTCGCGATTGGTGGGAATCCCGCCCATGCTGTAATGGCAGGTCGGGAAGATCGGAATCGGCGCCTCGATCGGATCCACGCCGAGGAAGGTCATGCTCACCTCGCGGATGCCGGGCAGCTTCTTCATGATCGTGTCGGCGCCCAGGTGCCGCAGATCCAGCAGAGCGTGGTCCTTGTTGCGCCCGCAGCCGCGGCCCTCGCGCACCTCGATCGCGATCGCGCGACTGACCACGTCGCGCGACGCCAGGTCCTTCGCGTTGGGCGCATAGCGCTCCATGAAACGTTCGCCCTGATCGTTGATCAGGAATCCGCCCTCGCCTCGCGCACCCTCGGTGATCAGCATCCCCCGGCCCGCGATGCCGGTGGGGTGGAACTGAACGAACTCCATATCCTCCAGGGGCACACCGGCCCGCAGCGCCATCGCCATACCGTCGCCGGTATTGCTGAGTGCGTTGGTGTTGGTGCGAAAGATCTGCCCGGCCCCACCGGTCGCGATCAGGGTGGTCTTGGCCTCGATCGCGATCGGCTCACCGGACAGGATGTCGAAGGCGACCACGCCGAGCACGTGCCCGGCATCGTCCTTGATGAGATCGATCGCGAAATACTCGTCGAAGAAGTGCGTTTGCGCTCGCAGGTTCTGCTGATACAGCGAGTGCAGAATCGCATGGCCGGTGCGATCCGCCGCCGCGCAGGTGCGAGCCGCCTGTTCCTTGCCGAAGTGCTGGCTCTGGCCGCCAAAGGCGCGCTGGTAGATATTCCCTTCCTCGAGCCGCGAAAACGGCACACCGAAGTGTTCGAGTTCATAGACGACCTTCGGTGCGGCGCGACACATGTACTCGATTGCATCCTGGTCGCCGAGGTAATCGGAGCCCTTGACCGTGTCGAACATGTGCCAGTGCCAGGAATCGGGCAGCACGTTCGCCAGCGCCGCGTTCACACCGCCCTGCGCCGCCACCGTGTGCGAGCGCGTCGGGAAGACCTTGGACACCACCGCCACACGGGCTTCGGCGTTGGACAGTTGCAGCGCAGCGCGCAGTCCGGCGCCGCCGGCCCCGACGATCAGTGCATCGAACTTTCGTGTCGTCAGTGTCATCGCAGCGCTGCCTCGATCAGAATCCAGAGGGCCCAGAGTCCCAGTAACAGAAAGAAGATGGCCACGATCGCCAGAGCCGTCAGACGGACGCCAAAGGGCCGCACGTAATCCAGGATCACATCACGCAGGCCGATCCAGGCATGCAGCAGCATCAGCACAGCAAAGACGGCAGTAGCCAGTCCGACAACCGGGTGGGTGATCAGCGCGAGCCAGGCGGCATGGTCGGCGGGCGGCCGCGCCAGAAGCAGCGCGACAGCGAAAAAGACATAGACGCCTGCGTAGACGGCGGTGATGCGTTGCAGCAGCCAGGCGCGCTGCCCGCTGAGCACGCTCACAGGAACACCGCCCACAGCAGGATTGCGGAGACGAT
>PWRV01000172.1 GCA_003563455.1 Thioalkalivibrio sp. | reverse complement strand
CGGGCGAAGGAGGTGATATCGGACATCTTGGAGATACTCGGGGAGGGCCGGGACAGGCGCCGGCGGGTGGTGCGGCTTAGCCGCGCAATCAATCATTATATACGATTGCGCGGCATGAAGCGGACCCAGCCCGGGTCCCCTGTGGGACTGCCTTTCCCAAAAGCGGCTTCCAGCCGCGCCGCCCGCTGTTCATCGCGCATGGGAAGGCACTCCCACGTCCCCCCGACCTGTGGGAGCGGCTTTTGTGGGAGCGGCTTCCAGCCGCGATGCCCGATCCCCAATCGCGCCCCGACCGTCGCGGTCAGTTCGCGTGGTAGCCGACGATGCGCTCGACCTCGTTCCTGGAGCCGAGGATGACCGGGACGCGCTGGTGCACGTCCTCCGGCACCATGTCCAGGATGCGCTCGCGGCCGGTGCTGGAGGCGCCGCCGGCCTGCTCGATGATCAGGCTCATCGGGTTGGCCTCGTACATCAGGCGCAGCTTGCCGCCCTGGTTCTTCGCCTTCATCTTCTCGTCCACCGGGTACATGAACACGCCGCCGCGCGTCAGGATCCGGTGCACCTCGGCGACCATGGAGGCGATCCAGCGCATGTTGAAATCCTTGCCGCGCGGGCCTTCCTTCCCGGCCAGGCACTCGTCCACATAGCGCTTCACGGGTTCCTCCCAGAATCGGCTGTTGGAGGCGTTGATCGCGAACTCGCTGGTGTCGGCGGGAATCTTCACGTCTTCGTGCGTCAGCAGGAATTCGCCGAAGTCCTTGTCCAGCGTGAACATCTGCACGCCGCGCTCCGCGGTGGCGAAGACCATCATGGTCGACGGTCCGTAGAGGCAGTACCCGGCGCCGCACTGCTGGACGCCGGGCTTGAGGAAATCCTCGGCGGTCGGGCGGGTCACCCCCTCGGGCGCCTTGATGATCGAGAAGATGGTACCTACGGACACGTTCACGTCGATGTTGGAGGAACCGTCCAGCGGGTCGAACAGCACCATGTAATGGCCGCGCGGGGCATCCGCCGGGAGCTCGTAGATTTCGTCCAGCTCCTCGGAAGCGAGCCCGGCGACGTGGCCGTTGTGGGCCAGCGCCTCGATGAAAACCTCGTTGGTGATCACGTCGAGCTTCTTCTGGGTTTCACCCTGGACGTTTTCGGAACCGGCGGTGCCGAGCACCCCGATCAGGTCGCCCTTGTCGACGAGGCCCGAGATCTTCTTGCAGGCAACCGCGATGTCGTTGAGAAGGCCGGTGAATTCCCCGGTGGCGCCCTGAATCTGGCGTTGCGTCTCGATGATGTAGTTGGTGAGCGTAGTACCGATGTGCATGATGGTCTTCCTGGCTGGCCTGATGGGTGGCGGGCGATACTGGTGCAGACCCTGTCCGATTCTGGTGCGGCCTGGACCGGACGGTCCGCGATCCGACTGCGCGGCCGTCCGCGTTTGCATGAAGCGGCGTAGCACCACAGAATCGGCGACCAGCCGCACTCTTCATGCGCAATCCGTCCGACTGCCGTTTCGGCATCGGCGTCCCGGGGAGGGGCTGCGCCGAGGCATCAACCCGGCTGCAACGGCGATATATTAGCAAAAGCTGTCAGGGGTTATCGCTGGTACCGTTTCTGCATGAGTCCCGTGTCCGGGACGCGCCACTGTCACCGAGGGAGGAATCGATGCCCAAGAATGCGCTGTACGCCCAGTCCGGAGGGGTCACCGCGGTGATCAATGCGAGCGCCTGGGGGGTGATTGAGGCCGTGCGGGCGCATCCGGCGCACTTCGGCACCTGCTACGCCGCGCGCGACGGTATCCTCGGGGTGCTGAACGAGGAGATCTTCGACCTGGACCAGGAAGACCCGCTCACCCTCGCGGCGCTGCGGCACACGCCGGGCGGCGCGTTCGGCTCCTGCCGGTTTGATCTGGGTGATCCGGAGCGCGACCCCCGGCAGTACGAACGGCTGGTCGAGGTTTTTCGTGCCCACGACATCGGCTATTTTTTTTACAACGGCGGCGGTGGATCGATGGACACCGCGCTGAAGGTCGCGCGCATCGGCGACCTAATGGGGTACCCGATCACCGCGGTCGGCGTGCCGAAGACGATCGACAACGATCTCGACGCCACCGACACCAGCCCGGGCTTCGGGTCTGCGGCCAAGTTCATCGCCACGGTAGTTCGCGAAGCCAGTCTCGACGTGGAGTCGATGCACACCAGTTCCACGAAGGTCTTCATCCTCGAGGTGATGGGGCGGCACGCCGGCTGGCTGGCGGCCGCGGCGGCACTCGCGCAGGAATACGACGGGCAGCCGCCGATGCTGATTCTTTTCGCCGAGGTGCCCTTCGACGAGGCGGATTTCCTGAAAAACCTGCAGCTTGTGATCGAACGCTACGGCTATTGCGTGGTGGTGGTCTCGGAGGGTCTGAAGCACGCGGACGGCACCTTGTTTGCGGTGGCCCAGAGCCATGACGTCTACGCCTACACGCAGCTCGGCGGTGCCGCGCCGAGGCTCGCTGAGATAATCAAGACCGGCACCGGGTACAAGCTGCACTGGTCGGTCGTCGACTATATCCAGCGGGCGGCCCGCCACCTCGTCTCGCGTGCCGATGTGCAGCAGGCCTACGCCGTGGGCAAGGCGGCTGTCGAGGGTGTGGTGGCCGGATACCACAGCTTCATGCCGGTGATCCTGCGCGAGTCGAGCGTTCCTTATCGCTGGACGATCAGCCGGGTCCCGCTGGAGCGGGTCGCGAACATCGAGCGCGGCATGCCCCGGGAGTTCATCTCGCCCGACGGCTACGGGATCACGCAGACCTGCCGCGATTATCTGCGGCCGTTGATCCAGGGCGAGGACTACCCGCCGTTCGAGCACGGTCTGCCCTGCTACTCGCGCATTCGCGGCGCGCTCCTCCCGAAGCGCTGCCCGGAGTTCAGGGTCAACGGCGACTGACGGTCATCGCGCGGGGCGGTCCTCCCGGGCGGGTCCCGGAACCTCCGCGGGG
>PWRV01000151.1 GCA_003563455.1 Thioalkalivibrio sp. | reverse complement strand
CGGTACGCGTGCGTTCGAAAAAGCCGGGATCCATCTCGATCACGTTCGCGAAGACCGCCCGCCGCAGATCGGCGACGACGCGTTCCCCCAGCCGGGTGACGAGGTAGATGCGCAGCCCGGTGCCGGTGGCCATCACCGCGACTGCAGCCAGAAGGCCGAGCAGGGCTTGATTCAGGGCAGCCGGATCCTGCTCGCTGAGCCCGGCATCCACCACGAGCCGGAGCACGAAACCGAACGCCAGGATCGCACCAGCGCCGAGCACGAGGGCCAGTACGCCCAGCAGCAGGGTTTGCAGGTAGGGCCGGACAAAGCCCGCCAGCGGCACGAGCACACGCAGGTCCCGGCCCACCGGGCGTTGTGCCGCGCTATCGCTGGGAGCGGTCATCGGCCGTGCAGGCAGTGGCTATGGACAGAGGGTTTCAGACGCTGACCTCGGGGAGTCGCTCGAAGGCTTGGTGGCGATCTCCATCCTTGCGACCAGCCTCCGGCGCAGAAGATCCGGTACCCGAAGGGACCCGCTGCAGATCGACCCGGCGCGCTGGCGCCGCGTTCATGGCCCCGTGGTTCTATGATGGCGCAGCACCCGGTTCTCCACGCTATGCCATCATGACGCAACCTTGACTAGCTTTCTTTCAGGTTGCGGCGATAAACGGCTCCGCCGAGTAAGCGTGCGGCACTTTGCTCGAATACCGTCAGGCGCTCGCGCCAATTCTCGTCCAGTCGAATCACGGATGACTTGTCCGAGCGCGCGCGGTTTCCGCCCAGGATATGGGTTTCGCTTTCACTGAACGCCGTGACCTGTTCGTCTTCGAATGCAAGGCCCGCCGCGGCCATTATGCGAGCCAGGTGCCGTTCCGGGTCGCGGCAAAGGTCTTCGTAATGTACATGCACGATCGGGTGCCCTTTCGGTTTCATGGTGCGTATTCGCCGTCCCCGTACATTGTAGTTCCAGAGAGAGCGAATCAGGCCCATACCCTTTCGCTTGTTCGAAGAATATTGAGCCCAAGGACTCTTGAAAATGTGCACGGGAATGAGTTCGAGTCCAGGCCCCTGCTCCAGCTTTGCAAAGTAGGTCCGTCGCCGGGACGTATCGACAATGACCTCGGCCCCGGATGCTTCCAGCACCGATTCAAAAAAAAGGTGAAGTTCTTCGGGTTTCAGGTTCTCCTGGTCCTCGTAACCGAATTGAAGGCCAGACAGTGACAGGCCACGCTTTTCCAGGGAATCATCCACCGCCGACCAGTAACTGCATTCAGCCGGGAAGAGGGCACCGCAGGCACAGCTCTTCCTCCCGCTGACGAACAGGGGGATGTTCTTGGTCCCTCCGATTGACATCGCTTGGGAATGGGCGTTTAGCAGGCGGCCGAGCAGGGTGGTGCCACTGTGGCCCAGTCCAAGCAGATAAATGATTCTGATGGTCATGACGTCTTCTCCAGATCGAGCGCTGATCCCGATAGCTGCTGCAAGCGCGCCGGCTCATCGGTGATGAGTCCGTCGATTCCCATCGAGATCATGCGCACCATCGTATATGCTCCGGCAGGATCAGAAGTCATGCTTGACTGCCGCATGCTGGGCCTCGCTGCGGAACCGAAATACGGGGGCAGCCCGTCCCGGGAGGCTTCGCCCCTCGCGGTAACGGCTCAATCGGCGCCACCCTCGCCGAGAACGACCACGGCTCGGCCACGGACCCGGCCCGAAAGGATCAGGTCGGCGTAGCGGGGCAGGTCGTTCAGGGTGATCTCGGTGGTCAGCGAGTCCAGCAGCTCCGGAGAGAGCAGACCGGTCAGGCGATCCCAGGCGGCGATGCGGGTCTCTCGGGGGCACAGCACCGAGTCGATGCCAAGCAGATTCACGCCCCGCAGCAGGAATGGCAGCACGGTCGTCTGCAGCGCCGGACCGCCGGCGAGGCCGCAGGCTGCGACCGAGGATCCATAGCGCATCTCCGCGAGCACGTGTGCCAGCATGTCGCCGCCGACCGCGTCCACGCACCCCGCCCAGCGCTCGCCCAAAAGCGGCTTTGCCGGTGCCTCCGCGAGCGAAGCGCGCTTGATGATCGCGCTGGCGCCGAGCCGCTGGAGATACCCGGTGTTCTCGGGGCGGCCGGTGACGGCCGTCACGGTGTGGCCCAGTCGTGCTAGCAGTGCGACGGCCACGCTGCCGACGCCTCCGGACGCACCGGTGACCAGCACCTCGCCCGATCCGGGCGTTAGGCCATGGTCTTCGAGTGCCTGAACTGCGAGCATTGCGGTGAAGCCGGCTGTGCCTACGGCCATGGCCTGGCGCGTGGTGAAGCCCTGCGGCAGCGGCACGAGCCAGTCTCCCCGGACCCGCGCCAGCTGCGCGTATCCGCCCCAGTGGCTCTCGCCCATGCGCCATCCGGTCAGCAGCACCGGATCGCCGGGCTGGTAACGTTCGTCGGTTGATGTCACCACCGTACCGGCGAGATCGATGCCGGGGACGTGCGGATACTGGCGCACCAGACGCCCCAGGCCCTTCAGGATCATGCCGTCCTTGTAGTTCAGTCCGGAGTGCGAGACTCGCACCAGCACGTCGCCCTCCGGCAGATCCGATGGCGGCAGCGTCCGTAACGACGGCACCGGGCCATCGGGACCTTCTTCAAGCACCAGGCCTTCGAAGTCTTCCTCGGTCATGCCATTCCTCCATTGCGTGGGTCGGGGTCGGCGCCGCGCCCCCTCGCCAGCCTTCCTTTGCGAGCGGGGGAGTGGGTTTTCAGCGTCGGGTGGCTGCGGGTGCCATGGCGGCTTCCGTGAGTCAGGCGGCCTTGTCGAGCCAGACCTCCAGTCCCTGGGCGTTCAGATCGACGTCCGGAGCGAGGAGTTCGCGGATTTCCTCTTCGGGAAGTGCACACTCGTGATCCCGCAGACGACGGATCAGCAGTTGCATCATCGCTTCGCAAAGGATCTGGTGGCGGTCGGCACCCCCATTGGCGTGCTCGTGGGCCATCTCCACCAGGCAGGT
>PWRV01000135.1 GCA_003563455.1 Thioalkalivibrio sp. | reverse complement strand
CGGCCTGGGTCGCCGTCTGCGGCAGCCCGGCGAGGAAGGTCAGTGCTTCGCGGCGCAGGTTGTCCATCAGCAGGCGCGCGGTGACCTGCGAGTAGTTCGGCTCCTGCTCGATCAGCACCCGCGCGGCCATCACCAGCGCGGTACCCACGTCCTTCTCGGCGACGCCGTCGAAGAGGTTGCGCCGGGCCTCGGCGAGGACCTTCGCCCCTTCGACCTCGTCCAGCCCGCGGCACGCCTCGTCGACCACCGTGGCCATGCGCGCCTCGTCCAGTGGCACACGGGTACCGTCGGCGCGGGTCACATGCAGCACCTCGGCGGCCTTCGCAGCCGCGGGCTTCTTCTTCGCCGCCTCGGCCGCCCGCTTCTCCGACTGCTTCTCCCGATACAGCACGTAGGCCCGCGCAACCTTGTGGTGGCCGCCGCGCATCAGCGCCAGCTCCACCTGGTCTTGGATGTCCTCGATATGCACGGTGATCGACCCGGTGCCGGCGCGCCGGAACAGGTTTTCGCTCACCTGCCCCGACAGCTCCTGCACGATGTCGTGAATGCGCCGGCTGGCGGCCGCATGGCCCCCCTCGACCGCGAGGAAAGCCTTGGTGATCGCGACGGCGATCTTCGACTCGTCGAAGCCGGTAACCTTGCCGTTGCGGCGGATCACCTGGTGCTGTCCGGGCGACGTCGCCAGGATCTCTGCACCAGGTTCCATGGATTCGCTGGCCGGCGTCTGCCGGGAGTCCTGCCGAGGTGGCGGGGTAAGGGGCTGGGCGTCGCTGTGCATGAGATCCTCGTCCTGTGCCGGTGATTACGGCGACCTACTATAGGACGTGTTTCCCGGGTTTCCTAGACACAATATCTTGTGTCTTTGCTGTGCAGAGCGAGTGGGGAAGCTGTGGAAAACCTGGGCGTCGAACCGACGAGGCCTTGCCGCGACTGGCCTGGAAGGAGCGAACCGCCCGGCGAATACCCGAGTGCTCTAGTGGCCTATTTTTTTCTTATGAGATCTGATGAAATTTTTTTATAGAGAGGGTTCCCGAACCGGCTTGCATAACGAGATTCGGGCGCTGCAGCAGCAATGTGTCGCCGTAATGGGCCTGCTCACCTCCCGCAGCGCCTGATCCTGGCGCGAAGCCGCTCCGACAGCCACAGCGGAAGACGAGCCCTCTCGGTGACCCGGGCGCGGGAAAACGGGCCTACAGTTCGCGCAGGTCGACGAAGCGTCCAGTGGGCACTGCGCGAAGCTGTTCGAGGCTATCCAGAACCCGCTGCGCCGCGGTGTCGTTATCGGGCATCGCCTCGGTCCCGCGCGCCGCCTGCAGACGCTTCAGCGCCGGAAAGCGCTCCGTATCCACCTCGGAGATGAACTCCTGCATCGCGGTGTGGATCAGCCCCGGGGCAAGGCTGTGCGTCGGCGTCTCCGGAAATTCGTGGGCGTACAACTGCACGAACATGTTCAACGCCGCCTTCGAGATCGAGTAGCCGCTCCAGCCGAAGTTGCCGGAGACGGCGGCACCCGAGGAGATTGCGACGATCTGCCCCACTTCGATTCCCCCGGTGAGCAAATGATCGAGGATCGGCTTGTTCGCCCAGACGTTGACGTCCATCAGTTGCCGGAGCTCGCCGATGTCTGCCTCCTGCATGCTCTGAATGTTGCCCAGCAGGCCCGCGTTCAGCACCACCAGGTCGAGCCGCTCGACACCGTCAAGCAGCCGTGTGATCGCGGGCTCGATCGCCGGGTAGTCCGCGAGGTCCACGCGCACGTCGCCCGCGGTGGATTCCGGACAGCCGCTACGGCTGAGTCCGTAGACGGCGGCTCCCTCGCGCATCAGCCTGCGGGTCAGGCCGAGACCCAGCCCGCTGGAATTTCCGGTGACCAGGGCCGTGCGGATTGGCTTGGCGGACATGGCGATTCCTCCTGCAAGATGGGTGGTGTGTCAGACCGGACGGCGCACCCGGCGCGCCTGCCCCGGCCGCACTGGGTGGCCAGGGACCATGATCGCCGGAGCGATTCCGTCAATCCAGTATCAGATCGATGCTCAGCATTACAACGAAGCCGAGCAACACTCCGAAGGTGGCCTTGCCCTCGTGTCCGCTGCGATGCGATTCGGGAATGATCTCGTGGCTGATCACGAACAGCATCGCACCGGCCGCGAAGGCCAGCCCCCACGGCAGCAGCATCTCCATCAGGGTGATCGCGCCGGCGCCGATCAGCCCGCCCAGCGGCTGCACCAGACCGGTGAGCAGCGTGACGCCAAAGGCGGTCCAACGGCTGTAGCCAAGCGACATCAGCGCCACCGCCACCACCAGCCCCTCGGGAATATTCTGCAGGCCGATCCCGATCGCCAGCGCCACCCCGTCGCTTAGCTCCTCGCCACCGAAACCGACGCCGACCGCCAGCCCCTCGGGCAGGTTGTGCAACGCAATCGCGAACACGAACAGCCACACTCGCCGGATCTTCTGCGGATCCGCCCCACTCTGCGGCCCGGTCACGAAGTGCTCATGGGGCACGAAGCGGTGCAGCGCCAGCAGAAAGAGCCCGCCGAGCCCGATGCCGGTTCCGACGACCACCGCGGCCATCCAGGCGCTGCCGTAGTCCGCCTCGGCGGCACTGGCCGCCGGCAGTACGAGTTCGAAGGCCGTGGCGGCGAGCATCACGCCGGCCCCGAATCCCATCAGCGAGTCCTCGACCTCGCGCGACAAACGACGCAGGAAAAAGATCGGAATCGCGCCCACGGCGGTAAACATGCCGGCCACGAAGCTGGCAAGAATACCGAGCTGCAGGGTGCTCAAACCGACAAGCCAAGGCTGCATTATCGGCCACAGTGCCCCTGCGCCGGCGACAAACAGTGCCAGCGCCAACACCGCGACAACGGCTCCGGGCCGGATGATGCCGCGCGGCGAGACGTTTTCCGGTTGCATCGTGTCTCCTGAAGGATGAGGAGGGGGACGCATCGAGTGTAACGCGGGCAGCAAGCCCTGCCACGCCGAAGGGACGGACCACTGG
>PWRV01000120.1 GCA_003563455.1 Thioalkalivibrio sp. | reverse complement strand
GAGCTGCCCTCCGCCCGCGCCTCCCGATAGGAGGCCAGCCTCTGGCCGACCTTCCCCGGCGGCGAATCGGCGAGGGGGCCCGCCTCCCACGGGGGGGGCAGCGCCTAACTCTCATGGCACTGCGCCACCTCCGACGATGAAAGCTCCCTCCCCCACCTGTGGGGGAGGGTTGGGGTGGGGGCGCGGCGTCGGGCCCGGCCCTCACCCCCGGCCCCGTTACTCCGGGCATCCTGCCCTCCGCCCTTCGGGCCCGCCTTCGGCGGTTCGAAATCCGCTCCCGGCGGATTTGTCCGCAAGCGGGAGAGGGGAGCAATGCGTGACTTTCACGTTAACAGGGGAAATCGTGAAACCGCACCCATTTCATATTAGGATATCAAGTCATTTTGACCCTCGCTCCGCGTTAGGCGCAGCATCGCCCGACGACCCTATCAGGAACCGCCGCAGCCATGTCTGAAAATCCCGCCAAGCCAGCCGCGATCACCGGCGCCGAAATCTTTGTCCGTTCTCTGCAGGAAGAGGGCGTCGAAGTCGTATTCGGATACCCTGGCGGGGCGGTACTGCATCTCTACGACGCACTCTTCCGACAGGAGAAAATCGCGCACATCCTCGTGCGGCACGAGCAGGGTGCAGTCCATGCCGCCGAGGGCTACGCAAAGTCGTCCGACCGCTGCGGTGTCGCACTGGTGACCTCGGGTCCGGGTGCGACCAACGCCGTAACCGGCATCGCTGACGCCTACATGGACTCTGTCCCGCTGGTGGTCTTCAGCGGCCAGGTGCCGACGCACCTGATCGGTAACGACGCGTTCCAGGAGGTGGACACGGTCGGGATCACGCGTCCCTGCGTGAAGCACAACTTCCTGGTCAAGGACGTCAACGACCTGGCCATCACGATCAAGAAAGCCTTCTACATTGCCACCTCGGGCCGACCCGGACCGGTGCTCGTGGACATTCCGAAGGACGTGACCGCGGACACCGCGGTGTTCGAGTACCCGAAGCAACTGAAGATGCGCTCCTACAACCCCACCACCCGGGGGCACAGCGGCCAGATCCGCAAGGCGCTGGATCTGATCCTGTCGGCGAAGAAGCCGATGCTGTACACCGGTGGCGGCGTGATCCTCGGGCGGGCATCGGGAGCGCTGACCGAGTTCACGCGCAAGCTGGGCTACCCGATCACCAACACCCTGATGGGCCTGGGTGCCTACCCGGCCTCCGACCCCCAGTTCGTCGGCATGCTCGGCATGCACGGCACCTACGAGGCGAACATGGGCATGCACCATGCCGACGTGCTGATCGCGATCGGCGTGCGCTTCGATGACCGGGTCACCGGCAACATCGAGAAGTTCTGTCCCTACGCGAAGATCGTGCACGTGGATGTGGATCCCGCGTCGATCTCCAAGAACGTGAAGGTGGATGTCCCGATCGTCGGGCAGGTGGAACCGGTGCTGCGGGACATGATCCGCGAACTGGAGAACATGAAGCGCGAGCCCGACCAGGAGGCGCTGACCGCCTGGTGGCGGCAGATCGACGAATGGCGCGCGAAGGACTGCCTGAAGTACGACAAGTCCTCGCCGATCATCAAGCCGCAGTACGTGGTGCAAAAGCTGTGGGAACTCACCGGGGGCGATGCCTTCGTGACCTCGGACGTCGGGCAGCACCAGATGTGGGCGGCCCAGTTCTACGGCTTCAACAAGCCCAATCGCTGGATCAACTCCGGCGGGCTCGGGACGATGGGCGTGGGTCTGCCCTTCGCAATGGGTGCGCAACTGGCGCACCCGGAGGAGACCGTGGCCTGCGTGACCGGCGAGGCCAGCATCCAGATGTGCATTCAGGAGCTGTCCACCTGCCTGCAATACCACCTGCCGATCAAGGTCGTGAACCTGAACAATCGCTACCTGGGCATGGTCCGGCAGTGGCAGGAATTCTTCTACCAGGGCCGATACGCGATGTCCTACATGGATGCGCTACCCGATTTCGTGAAGCTGGCCGAGAGCTACGGCCATGTCGGCATGCGCATCGAGCAGCCGGGGGACGTGGAGGGAGCGATTCGCGAGGCGCTGGCGCTGAAGGACCGGCTGGTGTTCATGGACTTCCTCACCGATCAGTCGGAGAACGTGTACCCGATGATCCCCGCGGGTGCGGGCCAGAACGAAATGATCCTGCTGTAGGGAAAGGGAACAGCATGCGACACATCATTAGTCTTCTCCTGGAGAACGAATCCGGCGCGCTCTCGCGCGTGTCCGGACTGTTCTCGGCCCGCGGCTACAACATCGAGTCGCTCACCGTCGCGCCCACGGATGACCCCAGCCTGTCGCGGATGACCATCGTCACCAGCGGGTCGGAGCAGATCATCGAGCAGATCACCAAGCAGCTGAACAAGCTCATCGACGTGGTGCGGCTGATCGACCTGACTCCGCACCGGCATATCGAGCGCGAGATGATGCTGGTGAAGGTGAAGGTGGCCGAGGCCTCCGATCGCGAGGAGGCCAAGCGCCTGACCGATATCTTCCGCGGCAACATTGTCGACGTGTCGCAGGAAACCTACGTGATCGAACTGACCGGTCATGGCAGCAAGCTCGATTCCTTCCTCGAGGCCTTGCAGGGTTTTGCGGTGATGGAGGTTGTGCGCTCGGGGGTGATGGGCATCGCCCGCGGCGACGTCGCGCTCCACCTGTAGGAGCCGTCCCGGCTTGGGGAAACGCTGATTTATCGGCGTTTCTCTAGGGAAGCGCTGAATAAAGCCATCCTGGCTTTTTCAGCGCACGCTTCGCTGCAAATGTGATTTGCAGCTTGCTTCAGAATCAACCACCTACGGTTGTGGATTCTGGCGGCACTTCCGTGTGCCGCAGGGAAACGCCGATAAATCGGCGTTTCTCTAGCGAATCGCTGGCCCTCGGCAGCCGTCCGGGAAACCCCTATACTATCGGGTTTCCAACGGGGACCTGAAGAACTCCGCGGCCCCGGTACAGGCGGCCAATTTCATTCCGGGCGACAAGGGAACACGCAAT
>PWRV01000337.1 GCA_003563455.1 Thioalkalivibrio sp. | reverse complement strand
TGGCCACTCGGGACTGATCCACTCCCACAGGAAATCCTCGGGGTGCGTACCCAGTCACTTGAGTCCCTCGGCGAGGTCGGCGTCAGGCCACAGCTCATGGAACGCATCCTCGTCGTTCAGATAGTCCCCCATCTCAAGGGTCGCAAACCGAAAGATCGCGATCTTGCGCACGGCAGGCGGGATCCGCGCCACGAAGTTTTCGGCAGCGAAAGGATCCGCAGACGTGGCGTCCTCGGTAATGAAGAGTCTGCGCACTTCGGGCCTGGCCACCGCCTGGATCAGCAGCATCGCCTTCGCCGCATCCACGTTCTCTTCGTGCCACTCGGACCAGGCCTCTTCGGCAACCGCGATCCCTTCGATGTACCCCTGGCTCCAACGCTCGGCCTCAGCTACCGACAACGGTGGCTCGAAGCGGAAGTTCCCGGCCAGCAGTGTGGCCCGAATCCCGGCCAGCGTCCCCTCCAGCGCCTGTTGCGCCGACTCCGGCAGTTCTTTCGGACCCGGGACGCCGAACCCCGCCTCCACGCAGTCCGCCAGCGGCATCTCCTCCGGCGTCAGCACGCAGGCTGTCAGAAACCCGTGCAGCGCGGTTTCCGTCTGCAGCGGCTCGACCGCGCGTGCGGCGAGTGCTCGAAGGTGGGGGATGAGTGACGCCGTCGTCATTTGCTGCCTCCCTGTGTCCGACTCAATCCGCCTCCGGGAACAGTATGCCAATAGCGCTTTCTGCAGTCGCTGGCCGCGCTACGCGCAGTGAGGCACGGATCCCGAAAAGACGGCTTGGCTACTCGGTGATTCGGTTTACGGGTTCCTCGGCTGGATCCTCGAGCCCCGCGAAGTCGCCCTCCGCGCCAATGATGACCTGCGGACCCAGCCCTGGCTTCTTCTCTTCAGAGATATCGAAGCCCTTCCTGCCGACATCCAGTATGTTGCCGCAAGCGGTCCAGACCGACCCGGCTGCGCACGCAGTGGACACGCCTTCGGGCCCGCTGCCGCCCGACGGCCTCGAGGATGAACAGACCCGGATTCCGGGTGTGCTTTTTACACGTTTCGTTGTATTATGTGCACTTAGAACATTTTATCGGGCGGGAGACCTACAATGACGACTGCGGCTGCTCTGGCTCCTGAGCGCACGGAGATCCTGCGCGAGGCGCTGGTCAATACCGGCAAGGCGCTGGGCCTGACCCAGGCGGAATTGGGCGCGGTGGTTGGGCGCGGGCGCACGGACATCAGCAGGGGCAACATCGATCCGGACAGCAAGCCGGCGGAACTGGCGTTGCTGCTGATCCGCTGCTATCGCGCCCTGTACGTCCTGACCGGAGGGGATGCCGGCGCCATGAAGCACTGGATGCACACGCAGAACCACCATACCGGGGGCGTGCCCGCCGAGCAGATCCGCTCGGTACAGGGCCTGGTGGGGGGGCTCGAATACCTCGACGCCATCCGCGGCAGGATCTGACATGCCCGATTGGGCGGCACGGGTCGACGCCGCGCCCCGGGCAATGCTGAAGGGAGAGCTCCTGCGCCTGGTCGAAAGCCAGGAGCAGGTGGCCACCAATCAACTGGTGTCCTCGCTTGAACGCCAGGCGGTGTTGGAAGAGATGCTGGAATCGACCAAACCGCCGCTGCGTCCGGGCACCGAGCGGCTGCACTACCTGCTGGCGACGCCCTTTCGCTATCCACCGCTACGCCATGGCTCGCGCTTCGGCCGGCGCCATGAACCCAGCCTGTTCTACGGGGCGCTGGGCCAACGCACGGTGCTGGCGGAAGCCGCCTATTACCGCTTCGTCTTCTGGTACGGAATGGCAACCCCGCCGCCGCGCAAGCTCGACACCCAGCACACCCTGTTTGCCGCCCGGTACCAGGCACGTGACGGTATCCGGCTCCATCAGCCTCCGTTCGCGGACAGGGTCCCGCTGCTCCGGCACCCCGCCGATTACAGTGCCACCCAGGCATTGGGAACGGCGATGCGCGAGGCCGGCATCGAGCTGTTCGAGTATCCCTCGGCCCGGGATGTGGAGGCGGGTCTCAACCTTGCGCTCTACCATCCGCGCCCGTTCACTCGAAAGACACCCACCCGACAGGATGCCTGGCTCTGCCAGCTGACCGCCGATCACGTGCGCTTCCTGAGAACCGGCGACGGCACGCTGCACGATTTCGCGCTCGAGCAGTTCCTGTTCCGCGGCCGTCTGCCGCTACCCGCATAACCGGTCGGGACGCCCCCCGAGCAGCCGGCCGCCGCAACAGATCCGGTGCCTGCCACGCCACCGTGCGACAAACTTCTTCCTCCAGGCGGCTTCCAAGAGCGCGTCCCGCCACTTCCAGTCCATAACTGCTCCCGGCAACAAGATGGGTATCTTTTCGCTGCCACGCCCCCCCGCGCCTAACCCTTGTAGGGCAGAGAAGGCCGAAGGCCATCAGCCGCCGAGCCGCGCCGGTCAAGGTGGGTGCTTGATCGCTCCGAGTCCGGAAGACGCGATATCGGTGCACTGTCCCCGGAAAAGCTCACGGCTGGGCTCTTCGGCACCCCACCCGGCCTCCTTCAGCGCCGGGTCGATGAATTCAGCGCGCGGGTCTGCTTCATTGACGCCGTCTTCGTTTACTAGTGGGCCATGCGGGAAGTTCGGTAACTATGGAGCACAGCCAGAAGTGCCGGAGCAAGGCGGGCAAGTGCCGGAATAGCCATCCTGTTTCAAACTTGCCCAACGCAGCGCCGGCGCTTCTGGCGAAGCGATCTGTTACCGAACTTTCCGCGTGGCCCACTAGCGGGCTCCAGCCAGCATATTCATGATCAAGCGGATCATGGTCTCCTTGTTGGCAGGGCCGGACTCCGCCACCAGCAGGGTCAGGGCCGCAAGGCCGACATCGTTGATCACCGGTTCGCCGGCCGCATTCAGTAGGCGGCCATTGCGGTGGAGGAAGTCCACAAACAGATAGGCGGCGCTGCGCTTGTTGCCATCGGAAAACGGGTGGTTCTTGACCACGAAATAGAGCAGGTGCGCGGCCTTGGACTCGACG
>PWRV01000215.1 GCA_003563455.1 Thioalkalivibrio sp. | reverse complement strand
GGTCCGCTGTTCGAGCCGTTGCGCCTCCACCAGGCGGTCTTCCGATCGCAGGAACGCGAGGTGTTTCTTCAGTTCCTCGCGGATGTGATCGACCGCCTCCACCAGCGTCTCGCGCGGCGTCACGTAGTGGGTCTTCGGATAGATCGTCAGCCGCGATACGGTCCGCAGCACCTCGCCAGTGAGTGGATCGAAGTAGGACAGCCGCTCGACTTCGTCATCGAAGAGCTCGATGCGCACCGCCTCCTGCTCGGATTCCGCCGGGTGGATGTCGATCCCCTCCCCGCGCACCCGATAGGTGGCCCGGCGCAATTCCATGTCGTTGCGGGTGTACTGCAGCTCGGCCAGACGGCGCAGGATCTCGCGCTGGTCCACGCGCTCGCCGCGCTGGATGTGCAGCACCATCGACAGGTATTTGCGCGGGTCGCCCAGGCCGTAGATTGCGGAAACGCTGGCAACGATGATCGCGTCACGGCGCTCCAGCAATGCCCGGGTTGCGGACAGGCGCATCTGCTCGATGTGGTCGTTGATCGAGGCGTCCTTCTCGATGTACGTGTCCGAGGACGGCACGTAAGCCTCGGGCTGGTAGTAATCGTAGTAGGAGACGAAGTACTCCACCGCGTTGTGCGGAAAGAACTCCTTCATCTCGCCATAGAGCTGCGCGGCCAGGGTCTTGTTCGGCGCGAGGATGATCGTCGGACGCTGGGTCGCTTCGACCACCTTGGCGATGGTGAAGGTCTTGCCGGAGCCGGTCACGCCAAGCAGCACCTGGTGCGCAAGCCCGTCGTTGATGCCTTCCACCAGCTCACGGATGGCCTCCGGCTGGTCGCCGGTCGGTTGGTAACCCGAAACGACCTGGAACTTCCCGTCGGTTACCGGCTTATCTTGGTCAAGGGATTTCAGTATCATTCCAGCCTCGAAGCGGCATTGCCGCATTGCTCACCCCAGCGATCGCCCGAGGCCCATCTTGGACATCCAGCTTTCCGAACGCGTTCAGCGCATCAAGCCCTCCCCCACCCTCGCCGTTACCGCCCTGGCCGGCCAACTGAAGGCCGAGGGCCGGGACATCATCGGCCTCGGTGCCGGGGAACCCGACTTCGACACTCCGGAGCATATCAAGCAGGGCGCGATCGATGCCCTTGCCCGCGGAGAAACCAAGTACACCGCGGTCGACGGCACAGTCGCCCTCAAGCAGGCCATCATCGCAAAGTTCGAGCGCGACAACGGCTTCGTGTACGAGCCCAACCAGATTCTCGTCTCCTCCGGGGGCAAGCAAAGCATTTTCAACCTTTCCCTTGCCCTGCTCAACGAGGGCGACGAGGTGCTGATTCCGGCGCCCTACTGGGTGTCCTACCCGGACATCGCACTCCTGGGCGATGCCACTCCCGTGGTGATCTCGGCAACGCAGGAGACCGGCTTCAAGATCACCGCCGACCAGCTGCGTGGCGCGATCACCCCGAAATCCCGGTTGATGTTCCTGAACAGCCCGTCGAATCCAACCGGCGCCGCCTACAGCGCCGAAGAACTGACTGCGCTCGCCGAGGTACTGCGCGAACACCCGCAGATCGTGATCGCGACCGACGACATGTACGAACACATTCTGTTCGAGGGCGCGAAGTTCGTGAACATCCTGAATGTCGCCCCGGATCTCGCGCCGCGCACGGTGGTGCTGAACGGGGTTTCCAAGGCCTATTCGATGACCGGCTGGCGTATCGGCTACGCCGGTGGCCCGGCATCGCTCATTGGCGCGATGAAGAAGGTCCAGTCCCAGAGCACTTCGAACGCCACCTCCATCGCCCAGGCCGCGGCCGTCGTCGCGCTGAACGGCGACCAGCAATGCGTGCGCGACATGTGCATCCAGTTCGAGAAACGCGCCCGACGCGTCGTCGAAGGCCTGAATGCCATTCCGGGCATCGAGTGCCTGATGCCGGATGGCACCTTCTACTGCTTCCCGAAGATCACCGGTGCGATGGAGGCGCTGGGCATCGACACCGATCTCGAGTTTTCACGGCGTCTGCTCGACGAAGCCGGCGTTGCACTGGTGCCCGGCAGCGCCTTCGGCACCGACGGCCATGCCCGGATTTCCTTCGCCACCAGCATGGAGATGCTGGACAAGGCGATCGAGCGGATCGACCGCTTCGCGCGGGGTGCTTGACTACCCCTGCGGCGGTCTTTACGATGCGCTGTTTCCCATTCCCCGGTAGCTCAGTCGGTAGAGCGGGTGACTGTTAATCACTAGGTCGGCGGTTCGAGCCCGTCCCGGGGAGCCAGGTAAAACAACGGGTTACGCCACCGCCATCGCGGTGGCGTTATTCTTTGGGCCGCTGTCGTCGGGTGACAGGCGGGCGGGGACCGGGACTGATCGATCCCCGCCGCGGGCGTCACACTTGATGCATCGCTCCCGCCACGCTGACGGATGTCACCAGATCGACTCGGGCGGCAACAGGTGGCAGGCGCAACCGAAACCGTGACCGCAGCCGAAATCACCCTGTAATGGATTGCAGCTCCCGCCGTCACCGATCGCAAGACCCGTCTCGGGAAATGCGGCTGCGGCGGCTGTCATGGCCCAGGCCGAAGCTCCCATCGCTGCCCTCATGCGCCGTGGCGAAGCGAAGCTGCAAACGGTCCGGATGACCTTTTGCAGCACCCCACTTAATACACCGAGCCTCCGCGATGGATTTTCGCAATGATCCGGTCGACCCGGATACCCTGCCCACCTACGAGGCAGTGACGCTGAACCCGGTCTCCCCGCGTTTTCCGTTCTACCGGGTCCTGAGCCATCTGGTGTTCTGGCTGCCCCTGGCCGCTGTCCTGTGGGTCATGCCCGACGTCGGGGCCCTGCCCGCCGCGCTCACCGACGGCGCGGCCTACGTCATCGCCGGCGCGGGCGGCGTCCTGGCGCTGCTGAGCTGGTTCGAGGCGGAACGCCGCGCCTATGGCCTGCGCGAGCACGATCTCATCTATCGCAGCGGGCTGATCATCCAGCGCACCACCATAGTGCCCATCAGCCGGATCCAGCACGTCGAGGC
>PWRV01000008.1 GCA_003563455.1 Thioalkalivibrio sp. | reverse complement strand
GCTGTGCCCTTCCTTCGAGGGCGCTGATCGCTTCGGGGGTGGCCGGGCCGTTGCCCAGCGCAACCGCGATGTTGCGCAGCCAGTGCTCGTGGCCGATGCGGCGGATGGCCATGCCCTCGGTGCGGTCCAGGAAGGTGGCTTCGTCCCAGCCGAAGAGCTCCACCAGGGACGGCGCGTCCAGCCCGTGGCGGACCGCAAAGTCCGGCTCCACGCTGATCTGCGCGAACCGGTTCCACGGACAGACGAGCTGGCAGTCGTCGCAGCCGTAGATCCGGTTCCCGATCAGTGGACGCAGGTCCTCGGGGATCGGTCCCCGGTGCTCGATGGTCAGGTAGGAGATGCACCGGCGGGCATCCAGATCCCACGGCCCGCGGAAGGCCTGTGTCGGGCAGATCTCCAGGCAGGCGGTGCAGCTGCCGCAGTGGCCTTCGCCCTCCGGGTCGACTGGCAGCGGCAGGTCGGTGAAGAGTTCGCCAAGGAAGAACCACGACCCCGACTCGCGGGCGAGCAGGTTCGTGTTCTTGCCGATCCACCCGAGGCCGGCCTGCTCGGCCAGGGCCCTTTCCAGCACCGGTGCGCTGTCGGTGAAGGCCCGGTAGCCGAAGGGGCCGATTTCCCGCCCGATCCGGTCGGCCAGCCGCTGAATCCGCTTGCGCAGCAGTTTGTGATAGTCCCGCCCCAGCGCGTAGCGCGAGATGTAGGCCTGACCGGGATCCGCCAGCACGCCCTCCGGGTCGGCGGCGGACGGTGGCAGATAATCCATGCGCAGACTCACCACGCGCAGCGTGCCGGGGACCAGCGCTGCGGGCTCCCGGCGCAGATGCGCGTGCCGGGCCATCCAGTCCATCTCCCCGTGGGAACCGCGCTGCAGCCAGCGCTCGAGGTGGTCGGCGTGCACGCCGACGCTGGCCGGGCTGATTCCCACCGCCTGGAACCCGAGTTCCCGTCCCCAGCGGCGGATGCGTTCGGCCAGCGCGCGGCATTGGCTTTGCGACAGGGATTGCGGCACGATCTCGCAGAAGGCTCCTCGGGGTGCTGTAGACCATGGATGATGAACCGATGAACGTGCCCATTGCCAACCGCCTCTACGGAGAGGAAGGAATGCGCGAGCTGGACCGGCGGGCGATGGCCCTGCCGGGCCGCGGCGACGGCGCGCTGATGGAGCGGGCCGGCGAGGCCCTGCTGCAGGCGTTGACGGATGCCCACCCCGAGGCGCGCCGGGTCGGCGTGCTTTGCGGCCCCGGCAACAATGGCGGCGATGGCTTCGTGCTGGCGCGGCTGGCCGCGGCGGCGGGTCTGGAGGTGATCGTCCACGCCGGTGCGCCGGGCCCGCGCGGCGACTCGGACGGCGAGCGGGCCCGGCAGGCATGGATGGACACCGGGGGTGCGATCGAGTCACTGGAGGCCTTCGCGCCGGAAAGTGCCGGGGTCTGGGTTGACTGCCTGTTCGGCATCGGCCTGCGACGGCCGCTCGAGGGCGTCTACGCCGGGCTGATCGACCGCCTGAACGGCTCCGGACGGCCCGTACTCGCCGCGGACGTGCCTTCCGGCATCGCGATCGACACCGGCGCCGTCCTCGGCGTTGCGACGCGTGCGACCGTCACCGTGACGATGATCGCGGACAAGCTCGGGCTGCACACCGGTGCCGCGGTGGACCATTCGGGGCAGGTGCAGGTGGCGGGGCTCGGGCTGCCGCCCGACATCCACGCCGATGTCCCCTGGCTCGCCTCGCGCGCGGCTGCCGAAGAACTTCCGCGGCGCTTGCCGCTCCGGCGGCCGGGCATGCACAAGGGCGACTGCGGGCACCTGCTGGTGGTCGGGGGTGCTCCGGGCTATTCCGGCGCGGCGCGGCTGGCTGCGGTCGCGGGGCTGCGTGCCGGGGCCGGCCGGGTGACGCTGGTCACCCATCCGGAGCACGCCGCCTTCGCAAACCTGGAGCGCCCGGAGCTGATGGTGCGCGCGGTCTCCTCGGCGCGTGACCTGCAGGCACTGATCTCCGACGCCGATGCGGTGGCCGCAGGCCCGGGGCTCGGGCAGGAGGCGTGGGGCAGGGCGCTGTGGCAGGTGGTCGCGGACTGGTCCGGCCCGCTGGTGGCCGATGCCGACGCGCTGAACCTCCTCGCGCTCGCGCCGCGCCGACGTCCGGACTGGGTGCTGACGCCGCACCCGGGCGAGGCCGCGCGGCTGCTGGGGAGCAAGGCATCCGCAGTGAATGCCGATCGCCCGGGATCGCTGCGGAGCCTTGTGGACCGCTTCGGCGGTGTGGTGCTGCTGAAGGGGGCGGGCACGCTGGTCTCCGGGGGTCCGGGGGATCTGCCGGTCTGCATTACCGGGGGGCACCCGGGCATGGCGACCGCCGGCATGGGCGACGCGCTGACCGGCATCATCGGGGCGCTGCTGGCGCAGGGCATGGATGCAGGGCCCGCGGCGGCAACCGGTGCGGCCTGGCACGTTGCTGCTGCGCAGCTCGCCGCGCGGCGGCTCGAAGGTCAACGTGGCATGCTGGCGGGAGACGTGATCTCCGCGCTGCCGGCCAGCGCGGCCGGCGTTACCTGATGCCCGGCAACGGGCTTTTGCTGGCGGATGCGGAGGCCACGGAGCGTGCGGGTGCGCTGCTTGCGCGCTGTCCGGGGCTCGAGCGAGTCCGGCAGATCCATCTCCAGGGCGATCTCGGCGCCGGCAAGACGACGCTGGTGCGCGGCTTCCTTCGTGCGCTCGGTCACCAGGGCGCGGTGCGCAGTCCGACCTACACCCTGCTCGAGCCCTACGAGTTCGACGGGCTGACGGTGCTGCATTTCGACCTTTATCGCGTTGCCGATCCGGATGAGCTGGAGTACCTGGGCGTGCGTGAGCAGAGCGATGAGCGCACGCTCTGGCTGGTGGAATGGCCGGACCGCGGCACTGGCTGGCTTCCCGAGCCGGAACTCGTGGTGAACCTTGCGCAGCAGGGGGACGGCCGGTGCCTGCGGTGGTCGGGTCCGGAGGCGGATCGGATCGCCCGGGAGTTCGAGAACTTACAATGATTTAGACAAAGTCG
>PWRV01000042.1 GCA_003563455.1 Thioalkalivibrio sp. | reverse complement strand
GGCCTGGTGCCATCCGCCATCCTGCGCGAGGGTCTGCTGGTGGCGTTTCTGGGTGTGGTTACCCTTGCCTCGGCCGCCAACCTCGTTTTTTCCCGAGTCCCGCCGGCCACCCCGGATCGAACCTTCGGGGATTTCGTGGCGATTGCGCTGGTTGTGGTGGTTTTGACCAGCGTGTACTGGTTTCGCGCTGCCATCGTAGTCTGCCGGCGCGCGTCCGAACCGGGGAGCTGTGTAGCCGGGAGATTTGGCAAGGGCTCGCCGCAGCGGCCAGTCCGCCCGGGGCCAATCCCTTCAAGGGGACTGAGCCGTTGACGTTCCAGCCCGGCCAGGTCGCGTGGAAGCATTGGAGACCCAGCGGGTTCCCGGGCTGCCACCTGACCGCCTGTCGCCGCCGCCTGGGCTTCGGCCAGCAACACACCGCCCCTCTTGCCGGGGCAATTTCTTGCTGGCCACGTTCATGCCACTTCATCAAGTAGTCAAGGCCGCAGGGCACCGCCGCTCTTCAGAAACGCCCGTGTCTGCCGAATACCAGACTTGAAGGGGATCCCAGTGGCCCGCCCGAGAGGTGTTCGCTGATCTACCACGGGGACAACAGCCTCAAGGTCTTTTGGCACTTCGATGATGCCCCCGGAATCAGGTTAGAAGGTACAATAGTAAGAACGGCTAACAGTCTGTTTTGGAGTAGCAGTCACGCTCGAAGAGGCTGCCATGATGTCGCGGATCAAGGGGGTGAGTAGGGCGTTGCGCCTGCCGGCGCTTCTGGCCGGCATGGCGGCCGGACCGCTGTTCGGCGCAGGTCCGGAGTCGGGGGTTCCGGGCGCCTTGTCCAGCGCGTATTCGGGATCCGCAGCGCCCGAGTCCGAATTGCCGGCCGCCTCCCGGCCAGGCCCGTTGCAGGCGGCGTCGGTCGCACCGCGCGAAGCCTCCGCACGAACCCGCCTCGGCACGCAGAAACTCGCCTACCACAGCCTGATCCATCGGGCCCGGGACCGCCCTGGTGCGATCGCCGAATGGCAGCCAGCACAACAGACGGATGTTCGCGGCTTTGTCTTCCATCCGCAGTTGGAGGAGAGAGACGGGAAGACGCGGCAGGAATCCGACCTGGAGCATCAACTGTTTGGTTTGGTAGCGGCGCATGCTGTTCCGACAGGAGGCCACGACACCCTGAATCTCACGAGTGGTTGGGTCGCCGGAAACGAACTGACGGATGCGGCGAGCGACGGGACCGCGGCGCCGGCAAGACACGCGTGGTCACTGGGTGCAGACGCCAGTGTGCTGGATTCGCGAATGCGGCTCTCGTTCGAAGAGGCGGGCTCGGGACAGGCCAGTGGCGTGGCAGGTGGCCTTGGTGGCAGGCCGGGATCGGCGCGCCGTGTGGTTGTCGAGTGGAACCCGGACGCATCCGACGGGTTGCAGTGGCACGCTGGCGCAGAATACCGGTGGGTGGGACCGGAGTTCGAGAGCGCTGCGAACCCCGATCTCACGACCGACCGGGAACGCCTGCGCGCGGAGGCTGGACTCGGGATCGACGACTGGGAGATCGGCGTGTCCGCCCAGCGGGAGCACGATGATGTCATCGGTGAACGGCCCGGCAGCGCGGAGCGAAAGAATCGCTACCGGCTCCGAACCACATGGACACCACCGGAGATCGACTCGGGCTGGTGGCGGGGCCGACCCCGCGTCCGGATGGACACCGAGTTCGGTCAGAATGAACGGTTGCGCACGCCAGAGAGCGGATCGGCCGTAGCGGCCTATCGGCGACTGGAACTGGAGTCCGAGGTAAGGACCGCGGTCGGCCGCTGGGGTTTGAAGGCGATGCGGGGCCAGGTACCCGGTGCGATCGACTCCGGGCAGGAGGCGGGAATCGACACCCTGCATCTCGAGGTGTATCGGGACCAGCGTGGCTTCAAGGCCTTTCCGGTGAGGGCGCAGCTCGATTGGCGTCAGCGCGAGGACCGGGGGACCGGCACCACGCAGGATCGCTGGCAGGCGAGACTGGGATCGCGCACGCTGGAGCTGCATGATCGCGTTGGTGCCGATTTCGACCTGCGTTACCGGCACCAGGTGCGATCGGATACCGGTCTGGGCGAGGCGGACATGCAATTTGGCGGCCGCCTTGCCTGGACCCTGGATCGTCCAACCGCACAACGTGCGGGGCTCGCCCTGATCCTCGATGCGGAGTTCCGCGACCGAAGCGCAGCCTCCGGAAGCGAAGACGATGGCTACCGTGTGCTGCTGACGCTTTCACGTCACAATCCGCTCGCCGACTGGTGACCGTGCGCTGGGGACGGTCGCCAAGCGAACGCTGGGGAAGCTCGCCCAGGAGGCCGGGGCGGCCGTGTGGGGGCGTGCCTTGCACGCGAATGCGCGCTTGCTTGGCCGCGGCGTCTGGCGCGCCTGCGGCGCGTTCGCGAACAGGCTCGCTCCTACGGGGCGCCGGGGGGGCCGCTGCAGGAAGCCAGTCCCTGGGTGATCTTCCCCGGCGCCGGAATCGGCGAGAGGGCTCGCCTCCTGCGCGGGGCCGGGGGTTCGGGTTACTCTCCGTCGCGTACCAGTCGCACTTCGAAGCGCTGGCGCTTGTGGCGCCAGTTGCTGAAGCCGTTGGCAAAGTGGACGGTCCAGGCATAGAAGGCGTCGTAGGCGGCCTCCGAGCTTGACCAGAAGTTGGACGGCGGAGTGTTGGGGAAGGCCTCCGGGTCGATCGCGGGGTTGAAGACCCGGTATTCGACCAGCGTCTGCAACTCCTCCACGGTGGGCAGGCGCCACTCACCATTCTCGGGAAGCTCCGAGTCCAGCCCATTGGCCTGGTCCCAGGTGTAGCGGTTCGCGCGCCCCGCACAGTAATCATCCACCAGCTGCTGGCCGACACTGCACCGCCCCCAGTACAGGCCGGTCTCCGAATCGAATACCACCGCGCCTTCCTCCATGATCTGATAACGCGAATCAGCCGGATCCGCCAAAACGGCCGTGTGGCCCGCCAGCATCAGTGCGACACCCGCGATCAAAACCTTCATTCCTACCTCCTCTCCTATTGTTATGAATGCCGACTGATCAGATCCGAACGGCAGACGGTCCTGCCCGCACCCAGGGAACCGTGCGGCGCAGAACAGATGATGAGCATAGCAAAATGCCCCGCTAGCTCGTCAGGGAGTGCTGGAAATCCTGCAGCATCTGATCGATCTGTGCGCGAATGCGTGCCTCGTCCTCGATCGCGAAGTCGAGGAAGGTCTGGGCGACCGTGGACAGGACCTTGCGCCGTGGATGCACGATGTTCCACTGCCGAACGATCGGGAACTCGGCGACGTCGAGAAGGCCGATAGGGCCGCAGGTCCCCTCGGAGCTCAGGGTGTGCAGCGAAAGCACTGCGATGCCGAGGCCCCCGACGACCGCCTGCTTGATGGCCTCGTTGCTGCCGAGTTCCATGCGGATCTTTGGCTCGATGCCGTGCCGCTCGAAGAGCTTCAGTGTCGCCTCCCGAATGCCGGAACCGGGCTCGCGCATCAGGAAATACTCGCGTGCCAGCCGCTGAATGGGGATCTTGCGACGGCCGATCAGGGGATGATCCCGCCGAGCCATGACCACCAGCGGATTCGGCGCGAAGGGATAGACGGCAACATCGGTCAACTGGTCCGGAACATGGCCAATGATGTAAAGATCATCGTCGTTGTTCGCAAGCCGTGCGAGCACCCGGTCGTAATTGCTCACCTCCAGCGAGAGCTCGACCTCCGGGTACCGCCGGGCGAACTGTCCGAGGATGCTCGGGGCCAGGTACTGGGCGGTGGTGATGACGGCCAGGCGCAGACGGCCACGCTTCAGGCCGTGGAGCTCGGCAAGCTTCATTTCGAGGTTGCTCAGGGACCCCAGGATCTCCCGGCAGGCTGCGTACAGCACGTGACCCACCTCGGTAGGGAAGACCTTGCGCCCGACGTGTTCGAACAGTGGCATGCCGAGGGCATCGGAGAGCTTCTTGATCTGGATCGAGACCGTGGGCTGGGTCAGGAAGAGTTCCTCCGCAGCCTGGGTGAAACTGCCCAGCCTGACGATCGCCTCGAATACCTGGAGCTGGCGCAGCGTGGCGTGCCGGATCAGGTGGCCCGGCAGCTCCGACTTCAGCATTACCTGGCGGCCAGGCGGCTCGCGGGAAGTCATGCGGGCTCGGCTGCCCGTGGATCGGCAGTGGCCGGTTCGGGTCTCGGGGCACTCAATTCTGCAACTCGACCGGGGCGGTGTACATCAGCAGGCCGTAGTTGTGTTCGTAGGCGGTCTTCAACCGATCGACAATGCGTTCGCAGAGCTGCGCGTTCCCGATGACCTCGATGCGGATGTTGCCGCCCTGCGTCCAGCGCCCGGAGCGGGTGCCGTGCGTGCCGCGGCCGCGGCCGTCAACGATCGTATAGCCGTGTGCTCCCAGCTCGGTGATCTCGTCGATCAGGATGTCTTCCAGCACCGCCTCGGTGACGATCACCAGGAGGGTCATTGGCTTCGCGCTCATGATTGTCAGGCTCCCAATGAATGGATGAACTGCGACATCCAGAAATAGATCGGGATGCCCACGAAGATGTTGAACGGGAACGTTATGCCCAGTGACGCGCCGATGGAAAGGGCCGGGTTGGCCTGTGGCACTGCAATGCGCATCGCCGCGGGGGCTGCGATATAGGACGCACTGGCGTAGAGGGTCGCCAGCAGCATCGTGCCGCCGACGGACAGCCCCAGCGCCCAGCCGAGGATCGTTCCCACCACTGCCGAGAGCAGCGGCGTGATGATTGCAAAGCTCGTCAGAAACAGGCCGTAGTCGCGCAGTCCGGTAATCCGCGATGCGGCCACCAGGCCCATCTCGAGCAGGAACAGCGCCAGGATGCCCTTGAAGAGGTCGAAGAACAGGATGTCCAGCGGCTTGATTCCCTCGGGTCCGGCAACGAAGCCGATCACCAGGCCGCCGGCGAGCAGCAGGATGCTCTTGCCGAAGAAGACCTCCTGGAACAGCTTGCCCCAACGCACTGTCCCCGCCCCGTAGCGCGCCAGCATCACGCCGATGACCAGCGCGGGCATCTCGAGCAGCACCAGGAAGACGATCATGAAGCCCTCGAAGTCGATGTCCTCCTGCGCCAGCAGGGCCACGCCGACCGAGAAGGTCACCACGCTCACCGAGCCGTAGTGCGCACTGATGGAGGCCGAATCGGCCCGGGTCATGCGCCCGAGGTAACGCAGCACCGGGAAGCAGACGAGCGGAATGAGCGAGCCCACGAAGAGGATCGCCAGCGATGGCAGGATCAGCTCTGATAGCGGAAACTCCGCCAGCTTCACGCCGCCCTGCAGTCCGATCGCGAGCAGCAGGAAGATCGACAGGGCATCGTAGATGGATCCGGGAATCTTCAGATCCGAGCGGACCAGGCCCGCAAAGACACCAAGCAGGAAGAAGAGAACCACGGGTTCGAATTGCATCGCCGGTTTCCTGTATGAACAAGTCGTTACGAGCGGGTCATCGAGCCGCGCCCGCCGCGGATCCGGCCGTAGCTCCGGACCAGGGTCCCGGCATCATTCGGCCCAGCGTCCAAGGTAGGCCTCGATGGCATCGATCACGGCCTGGGCCTTGATCACCAGCCCCAGGTCGATCATCTCCGAGCCGATGAATGTGCCCCCCTGGTTGGCGGGTACCGGGGCGGGTACGAGCTGGTTCTCCTCCTCCCGGAAGAACACCGCTGCGATTACGCCGGCGAAGATGAACTTGCGCCCGACGCTCTGGATGCGCCGGGTCAGGTCCGGCTGGTAGACAAATCCCGGGCTGCCACTGGAACCGGGATAGACCGCAGCGTCGATCAGGAACTCGGGACGGCCCTCGAAGTCCAGCGCCATCGGCGTGGCCGTGGTGCCTCGGCGCATGATCGGCATCAGGTTCACCTGGTCCCAGACGCCGCTGGGATAACCGACGAACAGGATCTCCTCCAGCGCATCCAGCGCGTGCAGCACGCCCGCGTCCGGGGCCAGTCGGCTGTCGATCCCGTGGTAGTAGAGCTCGACGCCCTGTTCGCGCGCCGCCTGTTCCAGCGGGCGAATCGGGATGATCGCCAGATCGATCTCGGGGTCGGGATGAGGGAACCAGGCGTGCGGGAAGTCCTCGATGTTGATCTGGAAGCGCTGGCCCAGTGCGGGCTTGCCCTGCCGCTTCTGGGTAAAGACGAGGCCACCGCTGCGTACGTTCTCGATCAGGTGCCGGTTGGTCACGATGAAGTTGTGCGTCCCGCGTTTGTGCGCGTGAGCGATCACGAAGGCGGTTCCGGAACCCTCGCTGCCGTCCTCGAGCACGGTATCGACCCGGACGGTATTGAACAGGAGCTTCTTGCTGATGGAGTTGGTATCCATGGCCTAGATTCGGTCGATCCTCAACGGGTCAGTCCCAGGTAGAGCATCGGCAGCTTCTCGGGCAGCCGCTCAACCTGATCGAGCACGGTGAAATGGCTCATCCCGAAGATTCGGGAGACGTACTGGTCCGCTAGCGGATCCAGCGACAGGGCGTAGGTGGTGATGCCATTGCGCGACAGCTCCTCAACCGCGCGTTTGGCGTCGTGCCGCAGGTACTGCGGGTCCCGCACGTCGTTGTCGGCCGGCTCGCCATCGGTGATGACGAAGATGATCTTCTTGTTCTTCGGTTGCTGGCCAAGGTACATGCCCGCGTGGCGCAGCGCCGCGCCCATGCGCGTCGAGTAGGCCCCCTTCATTCCCGACAGTCGCGCTTTCACCGCGTCATTGTACGGTTCCTCGAAATCCTTGAAGCGGTAGTAATGGACATCATGGCGGCCGTCCGAGCAGAATCCGTGTAGCGCGAAGGGATCACCGATCCGGTCGAGTGCATCCGAGAGCAGGACGGTGGCCGCCCGCGTCAGGTCGAGCACCGTGTAGTCCTGGCCGCGGACCTTGTCGTTTGCCGACTCCGACATGTCCAGCAGTACCAGCACGGCGAGATCCCGGACGTTGCGCTTGTAGCGCATCATGATGCGCGTGTCCGGCTGCTGCCCGGTGCGGATGTCGACCATCGCGCGGACCGCCGCGTTGATGTCGAGTTCGTCGCCGTCCTCCTGCCGGCGCAGGCGTTGCATGCCCTGCGGGATCATGGACTCGATCAGGAACTTGATCCGCGAGATCACCGGCTTGTGTTCCTCGGTGATCGCCGCGATGCGTTCGAGATCGCCGGGCTGCGGCCGGCGTTCGAGCACCGTCACCCAGCTGGGCCGCTCGAGCTGAATCTGATAGTCCCACTCGTGGTAGTGGAAGGGATCCGAGAGCGGGGGCTTGCCCTCGAGTTCGTTGATGGTCACGCCTTCCTGATCGAGGTAGAACTCGGTGGGCAGGACCCAGACCTCCTGGGCGTCGTCGCCGGCAAACTCGTAGTCGAGCGTGTTCACCATCTCGATGACGCTGACCGTCTTGCGCACCTGCCTGGGCCCCCAGGTCGCCTCCAGGGCGGTCTCGACGTCGTACTCCTCGGATTCCCAGACGGTCCGGTTGTCGTCCCGGTAGATCGCCCGGAGCCCGTCGGTGCGGAAATTGAACTCCGGCAACGGCAGCTTCGCGAGGCTGTGCGACAACTCCACGCCGATGTTCCAGCTGATCCGGTTGCTGGAGAGATCCTCTTCGGCGCGAAATAGAGCCACGCCCTGCCGCACCCAGGGATGCGGGTCGTCGGACTCGGGATCGAGCAGGGCCAGGGCCAGCCGGTTCAGCAGGTCGCCGACCGTGTGGGGATCGCCGTGTTCGAGCGGTGGGTGCAGTCTCAGCCAAGCCCAGCGCATTCCGGGGAACTGGCGGCAGGCCAGCTCCTCCACCCGGGCATCCTCGATCGCCTCGATGATCGCCATCTGCGTATTGTCCAGCGTCTCCATCGAGAGCGGCTGCCGCGTGAAGACCAGGTGGGCGGCACAGTGGTTGGCAGCGGCCCGGTAGATCTCCACGCCCGATACCACCCATTCGTCGGGCGTGTCGTCGCCGTAGGGACGGTAGTCGTCGTAGGCATCGGCGATGTGGATCACGTAGTGCTCGATGTAGGGCTTCAGGCCCTCGCGACTCTCGAAGTCCCCCGCGGTTGGCCGGAGAAAGAAGTCGCGGCCCCACATCGCGCGCAGGTAGATATTCAGACGCCGCTGGATATCGACGAAGAGCGTGCCCTTGCGCTCCGTCTGCAGTACCGAGTGGGAGTCCGGGCTCTCCAGCGAGAAGTAGCGGACCTGGCCTTCGAAATCCGTCTTGTAGGCCTGCGCTCCCCAGTTCACCCAGCGCCGCAGCCCGCCCAGCGTGAGCTGCGTCAGCAGCCGGTCGAGATTCTCCAGCATCGGCCGCAGGCCGCGCGGCGCCTGTCCCAGCATCACCTCGAGCACTCTCAGGTAATGGCGGAAAAGCTCCGGGTCCCCAAGGCGCTCGGCGGCGAGCGGCGAGGTCGCGACGACCAGCGTGAGGACCTGCCCGGAGGTTCTTGAGGCCATGCCGAGAAGAAAGCTGACCAGGTCCGGGAGATTGTCCTCGCCGATCGCCCGTGCCATCTCCGGCATCTCCTGGAGATAAGTGACCACGAGCTCCTTGCCGCGCCCCAGCTGGTGCAGGGCAACCGCTCCCTTCAGGTAATTGTCCAGCCCTCGTGATGAGAAGACGCGCGCAGCTTCGTTCCAGGAGGCCTGCAGCACGTCCTGGGCATCGTGCGGAAGGTCCTCGAGGATCTCCGCGTAATCTTCGAGATGAATGGCCATCGCAGGGGAGGGTGGGCCGCCCGGGCGGCCCACCGCGTCCTCAGAAGTAGGTGGTCACGGCCGAATCCAGCGCGTCGCGCATGTCTGGATCGTCGGTGATCGGCCGCACCAGTGCCACCCGGCAGGCGGCAAGTGGCGGCACGCCCTTCGCGATCAGCGAACCCGCGTAGATCAGCATTCGGGTCGACAGGCCCTCGTCGAGTCCGTGTCCCTTGAGATTGCGCGCACGCTCACCAATATGCACCAGGTTCTTCGCGGTTTCGATGTCTACCCCGGTCTCGTGCGCGACGATCTCCGCCTCGACGTCGTGCTCCGGGTAGTTGAAGTCGAGCGCGCCGAAGCGCTGCTTCGTGGATTGCTTGAGGTCCTTCATCAGCGACTGGTAGCCGGGGTTGTAGGAGATCACGATCTGGAAGTCCGGATGAGCCTCGATCACCTCTCCCTTCTTCTCCAGCGGAAGCACCCTGCGAGCATCGGTCAGCGGATGGATCACGACGGTGGTGTCCTGCCGCGCCTCGACCACCTCGTCCAGGTAGCAGATCGCGCCGTGGCGCGCGGCCACCGCAAGGGGCCCGTCCTGCCAGCGGGTGCCGCTGGCATCGAGCAGGAAGCGCCCGACCAGGTCGGAGGCGGTCATATCCTCGTTGCAGGCGACCGTGATCAACGGTTTGCCCAGCCGCCAGGCCATGTACTCGACGAAACGGGTCTTGCCGCAGCCGGTCGGTCCCTTGAGCATCATCGGCATGCGCACGGAGTAGGCGGCCTCGTAGAGATCGACCTCGTCGGCCACCGTGCGGTAGTAGGGTTCCTCGCGCACCATGTGGGCGCCAAGCAGATCGCCGGGCGGCGCGCCGTCGGCCGCCGGTCGGGAGGCGGGCGGGCGGGACACCGCCGGCCGCGCGGCGCCCGGTGAATAGGACTTGCGGCGGGGTGCGTAGGTTCGCGTGAAGGGGTCGCGAGACATGTTGGTCACCTGCTACTCGGTTGCAATCAGTCCGGCCAGACGCGATCGGGGAAGAGCGCGGTTCCGCTTTCCGGGACCTCGGTCGCGGATGCGGGCTTGTCGCGCTTGGCCCTCGTCGGACCCGGTTTCCGGGGGGCGGCGGAGGGCTTCCGCGTACCGGACCGTTGCTGCGCGGACGGTTTTTTGCCCGTCGGTGCCGTTTTCTTCGGTTCGGCGACGGCCGGGTCTCCCGCCTTCGCGGGCTCGGTGCGGGTCTTGCCTTCGGCGTTGGGGTCCTGCGTTGCCTTGGCCTGGCGGACGCTGGCGGAGAGCTTGTCTTTCGTGGTCGTCATAATCCGATCACCTCGTCGATCACGGCTTCGATTTCGGCCGTCGCTGGTGCTCCGCGACGGCCCAGCTGGTAGACGGAAACCCCGTCCAGTGCGGCACCTCTGTAGATTGCCCGGCGCCGGATTGCGGCCTCCAGCACTGGAACATCGAATTCCGTCAGCGCATCGCGCATGGATGCCGACAGCGCGCTGCGTGGTTCCATCTGGTTGAGCACCAGGAAGGCTTTCAGTTTACGGTTCACCTTGCGCGCCTCCTCGATCTCGACCGGCAGGCGCAGGCTCGCCCAGAGGTCGACCGGCGACGGCAGGATCGGGATCAGCGCGACGTCGCAGGCGCGCAACGCCTGCAGGGAGGCGTGACTCTCCAGCGAAGGCGGGCAATCCAGCACGGTGTAACGGTACGCGCGAAAACCCTTCTGCAGCGTCCCCGCGTCCCAGTCGCCGATCATCTGCTTCACGGTAGCAGGGAAGGGCGCGTTGCCGAGACTCGCCCACTGCCGTGCCGAACCCTGCGGATCGAGATCGATCACGACGGTGTCGCCGCGCCGGGCCAGTCCGGCGGCAAGATTCATCGCAAGCGTGGTCTTGCCGGCACCGCCCTTCTGGTTGACCACCGCGGTGACGTGGGTCGCCATGTCAGCTTACCGCCGGTCCCGGAAGAGCACTGATACGCGCCGCGAATGTGTATTCTTCCGGGCCGGGTTCGCCGCCTTCAGGCGCCTCCAGTGTGATATTGGCATACGTGGTCCCGAAATTGATGTTCTGCGGGTGCACGCCCACTTCGTCGGACAGTTCGGCCAGTGCGTCCAGAAACACGCGCGTCTCCCGGTAGCTGGCGAATTCGAAGCGGCGGAACAGCGCCGGCGGGCGGCCACGCAGTTCCCAGCCCTGTGGTGGTTCCATCATGTCTTGCCCGGCGCCTTCAGCATGCCGTCGATCTCCTGTACGTGGGCCAGCTCGTCCCCGAGAATGTCGCGCAGCAGGGCGGCGCCTTCCGCGTCGCGCATGCGTTCGGCGTGGGCGATGGCATCGCGGTACAGTCGCACCGCATCCACTTCGAGAACCCGGTCCGCTGCCAGAAGGTCTTCGGTGCTCCGCCCCAGGCGGGCCGGCTTCAGGTTCCCGGCCGAGGGCGCCACGCCGAGCAGAATCAGTCGCTCCATCAGGCGTTCCGCATGCTTCAGCTCCTCGACCGCCTCGCCTCGCAGGTGCTCGGCCAGCGGCTCGTCGCCCCACAGGCGAGCGAGAACGCTCTGGGCGAGATACTGCTGCACCGCGCCCATTTCGTGCGTGAGTGCACGGGCCAACCAGCCGATGGCCCGGGGATCCACACTCATCGACTGCCGCTCTAGCTGCGGGTCGACGTCAGTTCGGCGTCACGGCCACCGCCCTCGGCGTCCGGGGCAGTCGGCAGGATGCCTTCCACCTCGTTGTGCACGCGGGCGATGATGTGCGCAGCCACCAGGCCGTCACCGACACGCTCGCAGGCGTCGGCCCCGGCGCGCACCGCCGCGTTCACGGCACCGGTTTCGCCGCGCACCAGCACGGTGACGTAGCCGCCGCCGACGAACTGGCGGCCGATCAGCCGGACCTCGGCGGCCTTGGTCATCGCGTCCG
>PWRV01000327.1 GCA_003563455.1 Thioalkalivibrio sp. | reverse complement strand
TCGCACAGACGGTGCGTGCCAGCGACCTCGCTGCGCGATACGGTGGCGAGGAGTTCGCGATTATCCTCCCCGAGACCGATGCGCGCGACGCGGTGGTGCTCGCGGAGCGGATCCGGCGCGGGATCGAGGCGCTGGAAATCGATGTCGGCAGCCAGATGCCCCGGTTACGCGTAACAGTGAGCCTGGGGCTCAGCGGCCTGAAACCCGGTGCTTCCGAGCAGACCCAGAGCGAACTGATTGAGGCGGCCGACAAGGCGCTCTATGCGGCAAAAAGCGGCGGACGAAACAGACTCGTGGTCGGCCGCTGACAATCGAGACGCCGGCCATAGAAATGCGCGGGCGGAATGGCGCCACGTGCGCATCTTCGTGATGCAAAAAAAGGTTTCTGCCCGGGGTGCGGATGCGCTGGTTCCGCGGGAAGGCCCATCAGTCGCCCCACGTCAATGGCGTCGGGTCTCACAATCCAACTTTTGTGGGTAGGCCATGCTGGGAATGTGAGACCTGACCCCAGGCCTGTTGCGCGAGGCTCGCTCCGGCGGGGCGACGATGCGCCGGAGCGGCCTCTCCGTTCGGGCGGCGCGACGCTACATCCGTGCCTCGAGGATCAGGTAGGTCTGGTTCACGTTCCGGCGATGCCACTGGTCGTAGTGCAGCAGATGCTCGAAATCCGGCCAGTCGGCAAGGCGCTCGACCGTTTCGTCGAGGGTCTCCCACTCCTCCAGGCCTGCACGCACCTCGGTCACGAGCCGTTCGAGATACTCCCCCGCTTCGCCCCGGGCGGTCTCGACATCCACTGCGGCCCCGTGCCCGGGAACGACGATCTGGGGATCGAGTGCCTCGATGCGCTGGAAGTTCTCCACCTTGCCCTTCGGATCGCTCCAGGAATGGATGCCGACGATGCGTTCGACATAGACCACATCACCCGCAAAGACGACCTCCTCGCCGGGAAGATGCAGCAGGATGTCCCCCGGGAAGTGGGCGTCCGCTACGTACATCATTTCGAACTGGACTCCCCCCACTTCCAGGCTGTGCGAGTCCGCCTGTATGGGCGCCGGCGCCACTGTGGGCTCGGTTCCCGCCATTGCCTCGTCGCCAAGCACCCGCCGCGAGCGGTTCATGTGCGATTCCGCATACTGCTCCTGGGTGCGGGCCGTGCGTTCGAGGGCCACAATCTCGGCGCCCTGTTCGAGAAACCAGCCGTTACCGAGCCAGCGGTGATCCTGGCTGCCGATATTGATCACATGCGTGATCGGGAGATCGGTGACGGTGGCCACTGCGTCGGCGATCATGCCGGCGACGCGATGGCTCGGCCCGCTGTCGACCAGCACCACGCCGTCATCGGTCACGACGAATCCCGTGTTGTTGTTCATGCCCTGATTCAGCGGCGAGCGGGCCTCGATTGACCCGTAGAAGTAGTAGACCCGGTCCGTCAGCGCGATCGGTTCGAGGATTTCCTCGATCGCACGGTCGGCATCCGTTGCCACGGCCGCGGGCGTGGCAACGAGGCCCAGAAGCAGGAAGGCTGAAATCCATCGGTGCGGGGTCTTCATTCACAGGTCTCCGTTTGCGGAGGGTTGCACACGCGTCCGGAGCCAGAACGCTGGAAGCGGCCCGGGGCGGTGATCAGCACAGGCAGGACGATGCAGTGCCGAAGATTAATCCAGGTCGCGACCGTCAGGGCTTCCGCCGCCCTTCTTCCGCAGCGCGATTCTCCCTTGCCGCTTACTGGCCCGACCCCGCGTCTTCCTGTCGGTCACCGAACTCCAGCCGCGCCACCTCGATTTCCGCCTCAAAGGCCTCGCCGTAGGCCACGAGGCCCACGGACTTGAGCGCGCTGACATCGAGGCCGCGCCAGATTGCGCGTCCCTCGAAGGCCGCGAAGGGGATGAACTGCTCCTGCCACGCGGTCCCGACGTCGATCGGCGCGCGGTAATGCTGCCAGGGTTGCCATGTCTGTCGGGTGCGCAAGTGCAGGTAGTAAGGTCCGGGGCTTCCGCGGACCCTGATCCGCAGACCCTCCCAGTCGCTGGCGTCGATGCTGCCCCCCGCGGGGTCGAGCGGCAGCCGAGCCTGGATGAATCCGCCGCGATTCTCGAGCCGGACCTGGCCACGCAGGAAAAGCACCCGGCCGTCCTCGCTCTGGCGGTAGCCGAATTCCATGTCCGAACGCCCGCCCATCACGCGGTCGGTGAGACCCTCCCAGCGCGTGCCGACGGCCGAAAGGTCGTCGGGGCGCTGGAAATCGTCGATCAGGAAGGTCTCGGGCATCACCAGATCCTCATCCGCCGAAACCGAGGGTGGCAGCAACACGACCACAGCGACGAGCAGGGCACTCGCGGCCAGATGCCATCGGTGGTCGATGGATGGCCCGGCTTTTCGTCTGTCTCGCATCGGGGGTAGGCGAAGGGTAACGCCAGAGAGAATACCATTTCCGCGTCCTGCGTCCTTCCGGGCAAAAGCGACGGATGAGTCGTCAGAACGGGAATCCCGCCCCCGACAAAGGGGGGCGGGACCAGTGCAGCCGGGGCCTCAGTAGCTGCCACCGCCGGGGCCGCAGGTGCGCGTCGCCAGCGCCATTCGGCATAATGGGAATTTCGGCCAGTGGCGGGGACGGTTCACATGACAGCCAGAATCATCGATGGCCGCGCCATTGCGGCCCGACACCGCGCCCGGGTCGCCGAGGAAGTGGCTCAACTCACCGCCGAGGGGCAGCGCCCACCAGGCCTTGCGGTAGTGCTCGTCGGCAATGACCCGGCCTCCGAGGTCTACGTGCGCAACAAGCGGCGGGCCTGCGAGCAGGCGGGCATCGAGTCGCACTCCTTCAATCTCCCCGAGCAGACCACGCAGACCGACCTGCTCGCCCTGATCGACCGGCTGAACCGGGATCGCACCATCGACGGCATCCTGGTGCAGCTCCCGTTACCGCCCCACGTCGACACCGAGACGGTCATCGAAACGATCGATCCGGCCAAGGACGTCGACGGATTTCACCCCTACAACATGGGTCGGCTGGCCGTCCGGATGCCCCGCCTGCGCCCCTGCACCCCGCGTGGCGTGATGGAACTGCTGC
>PWRV01000291.1 GCA_003563455.1 Thioalkalivibrio sp. | reverse complement strand
CAGCCGTCGGGCAGTTCGAGCCGCCCGGCCTCCAGCTTGCGCGCGAACGCGGCGAGTTCGCGGTACGTCGCGCCGGCCTGCGCCAGGGCCTGGGTCTTGTGCAGGAAGGCGTGGTGGTTGCCGATGAAGTCGAGGACGACGAGCTTGTCCTTCCCCTCGGCCCGGCGCAGCCCGCGCCCGAGTTGCTGCAGGAACAGGATTTTCGACTCGGTGGGGCGCAGCATCAGGATGGTGTCGATGGTGGGCAGGTCGACGCCTTCGCTGAACAGGTCGACCGAGAAGATGACCTGCAGGCGCCCGTCGGTGAGCCGCTGTAGCGCTTCGCCGCGGCTCAGGCTCGAGCCGCCGTACACGGCGGCGGCAGCGATGCCGCCGCGCTGGAACTGCTCGGCCATGTACTCGGCATGGCGGATCGACACGCAGAAGGCCAGCGTGCGCTGCTGGGAGCGACGGCGCCACTGCTTCAGCGCGTGCCGCGCGCGGGCGAGGGTGGCCAGCTTGTTCGAGAGCTGTTCCGGGTCGAAACGGCCGTTGCGCCAGGGGATCTCCCTGTAGTCGACCGATTCGTCCCAGATGCCGTAGTAGTGGAACGGCGCGAGCAGCCCGGCCTCGATCCCGGCGAACAGGTCGCGGGTGAACACGAGGTTGTCGTCGCACAGGGAGAGGATGTCGGACTGGTCGGTGCGGTCCGGGGTGGCGGTGAGACCGAGCAGGAAACGCGGCTCGAAGTGACCGAGCAGGCGCCGGTAGGTCGGCGCGGCGGCGTGGTGGAATTCGTCGATCACGATGTAATCGAAGTGGTCCGGCGGGAAACGCTCCAGGTGCGCACTCTTGCCAAGGGTCTGCACCGACGCGCAGAGGACATCGACCTCGGTGTCGCGGGTCTGGCCCATGTAGAAGCCGATGCGGGCCCCGCCATGGGCCCGGGTGCGGATGCGTGCGAAGGTACCGGCGGCCTGGCCCAGGATTTCTTCGCGGTGGGCGACAAACAGCACGCGCCGGGCGTCCATACATTCGGCGTCGAAGGCTGCGAGCCAGGTCTTGCCGAGGCCGGTGGCGAGCACGACGAGGCCGCGTCGGTAGCCGTCGCGCCGGGTGGCTTCGAGCGCGGCGAGGGCTTCGGACTGGATCGGCGTTGGTTTCGGCGGCGGTTCGGTTTCCTGGCTGCCTGGCGCGATCGGGCGCGGCGGCGGGACGCGGCGCTTTTCGTAGGCGTCGATCCAGGCGTCGGTGAGCGGGACGGTGCGTGGGTCGCGGAAGATCTCCTCGAAGCGGGCGCGTGCCTCGAGGAAGCCGTCGTCGCCGGGGTATCCGACGCGGTAGTTCCACTCCAGCCCGTCAGTGAGCGCCTGGCGGCTGATGTTGCTGGAGCCGATGAACGCGGTGCCGCGCAACTGGTGGTTCTGGCCGAAGCGGGCGAACAGGTAGGCCTTCAGGTGGAAGCTGGTGCCGGCGGCGCGGAACACGCGGGCCTGCGCACCTTGTTCCTGCAGCAGCATCAGCAGGCGCAGCGCCTCGGGGTCCGTCACGTCGAGGTAGTCGCTGCTGACGATGCGGATGCGCGCCGGGGGGCGGGCAATCGCGTCATCGCGAGGGCCGGAGGCCCGTGGCGATCCATGCGGCGTTGATGTGTCCGACTCTGTATGGGTTGCCGCGCTTCCCGCCACGCTGCGCTCGCGGCTGAAGGCTTGGTCGCCACGACGGGACTCTTGGTGCGGCGGGTGCTCAAGGGTGCCTGGGGTTAAGGCGCGATCGGGGCGTAACGCGGCATGGAGATCCGGAAGCAGCATGTTCAGGCCGGTGACCTTGACGAAGCTGACCGCGAGGTCGATCTCGTCGGCGTGAGCGATGGCGTCGCAGAGTTGCGCCAGGAAGGGGTTGGTCGTCTCGCCGGTGACAAGCTTCGCGGCCGGCGCGGTCTCCCGGCGCACGAGGGCGTTCAGCCAGTTCTCGGTTCGGTCCGGTCGTTCATCGGGGGTGAGCCAGCAGTCGATCGCAGCGACTTCCGGCAGCGAGGCCAGCCAGTCGCGCAGGCGCACTTCGGTGGCGTCGGTGAAGTGGCGGCCCTCGGCGTCGACCCGCTCGCCGTCCCCTTGCTTCAGGCTCAGATAGAGGGTGCCGTCGGGTTTGAGCGCGGCCCAGAGGCCCTGCAGCGCATTCGGGAGTTCGGCTGCAGGGAGATGCAGCAGGCTGGCGCAGGCCCAGATGCCGTCGTAGGCGGCGCGTTCGTCGAGTTCTTCGAAGCGCTGTACCTGCACGGGCTGTTGGATGTGTTCGGCAGCGCGACGGGCGATTTCCGACGCGGCGTCGAAGGCGCGTACCCGGTAGCCCTGCTGCAGAAAGGCGTAGCTGTCCCGCCCCGACCCGCAGCCGGCATCCAGGATGAACCCGCGCGCCGGCACCTGCGCCAGGAACCGCTGGTGCAGCGCCGACAGATCGACCTCCACGGTGTCCGCGACATACCGCGCGGCATTCCGGTTGTAGTAGCCGACCGTATCGGTCATCCGCCGTGGCTCCCCCGTGCCCTCGGGACCGAGTATAGGGGAGGGGGTGGCTCAGGGGATGAGCCTGTGGGGTCGGGGCCGATGGATCCCGGCTCTCCGCTTCGCTGCGGCCGGGATGACGAACACGCGTGCGGTGCGCGGGCTGGCGGACCTGGAGCCGGATCCCGAGCGGCAACTCAAGTACCTGGATTTCATCGACATCCACGCGGCGCTGGACGAGAATGAACGCATCGTCTACCGCCAGCGGTACCCGAAGAGGTGGCTGAGATGACGCGGTTTGCAGAGCGGTTCATCGAGAAGGGCCGGGAAGAGGGCAGGGAAAAGGCATGGAAAAGGGCGTGAAGAACGGTATCCGGCAGGGTGAGGCGCAGATGCTGCTACGTCAGCTGTCACTGCGGTTTGGCCATCTGCCCCAGAGCGCCTGCGACCAAGTGGAATCCGCCGATGCCGACACATTGCTGCAGTGGTCGGAACGTACCCTCACCGCATCGACACTCGACGAGGTATTCCGATAACCGCTCGGGAGCGGCGCCCAAACCGAAAGGGGGACGGACGGACGGAATAAAAATT
>PWRV01000114.1 GCA_003563455.1 Thioalkalivibrio sp. | reverse complement strand
ATGCGGCCCCTCCTCGCGGCGGGGGCCTTTCAGCGGGTCAGTTCCGCCAGGTGCGCCTCAACGCGATCGTTTGCCGCCGCCAGCTGGCTGCGGTTCATGCGTCGACTGACTGCATCGACGCGTTCGTCGTTTTCGGCCAGGGTGAACCAGAGGTAGGCCTCCTCCAGATCCCGACGGATACCACCGCGACCGGAGAAGTACAGCTCGCCGAGCCGATTCCGCGCCGCGACGTGGCCCTGGTCGGCAGCCTCCCGATACAGCCGCATTGCCGCCGCGGTATCCGGACGCGCGACGCCGGGCTGTCCCATCTCGCGAAGCTGTCCCATGTAGTACTGGGCGCCGGCGACACCCTTGTCGGCGGCGCGGGCCATCCACTTCGCGGCCTCCGCACCGTCGCGGGCCAGACCCTCGCCGTTCGCATAACGGATGCCGATCAGGTACTGGGCATCGGCGTGCCCCAGCTCCGCCGCCCGCAGGTAATGCTCCTGGCTCTTCACGGGATCCGGATCGCGGCCGTCGCCAGCCGCGTAGATGTAGCCGAGGTAATAATGCGCGCCGGCGTGGCCCCGGTCGGCCGCACGCTGAAACCACGTGGCCGCCCGGCCCTTGTCCTGCGGGGTACCGCGAGAGATGAAATTGGCGACGCCGACATCGTACTTTGCGTCCGCGTCGCCGTTCTCGGCAACCCCCTCCCGGATCTCGTACCAGATCTGCAGGAGCTCCTGCTGCCGTTCTGCATCCGAGGGCGCCTGGGCCATAGCGGGAACAGCGAACATGGACGCAAGAAGCACGAACACGGGGGAAAGCGCGGGGAAATTCCTGATCATGCCAGCATCCTCTTCAGGGGTGGTCGAGGTCGGAGCGTCAAGGGCTTGAAGAACCACCAGATCATAGTAGCCATTGCCATGAACCGCAAAAGCGGGCCCGACAGGCGGCGGGCCCGTCGGCCGGAGTGGCTGGACCCGGCCCCACCCCAGCCGTTACTCCGGGCATCGTGCCCGCCGCCCTTCGGGCCTGCCTCCGGCGGTTCGAGTCGCTCCCGGCGGATTTGTCCCCGCAAGCGGGGGAGGCAGATTTTCGTCGTCAGGGCCGGATGGAAAAGACCCAGGCGTCCTCGCGCTCCTCCTCGCCGGGATAATACCGGGGCCGCGTACCGACCCGGCTGAAGCCCTCGGAGCGATAGAGGCCGAGCGCCGCAAGATTCGAGGGACGTGCCTCGAGGAAGAGAGTCTCCACCCCCTCGTCGCGCGCCTTCGCGACCATGCCGCGGAGCAGGAAGCGCCCCAGACCCTGGCCCTGGTGGTCCACATCGATGGTGAGGTTCAGCAGGTGTGCCTCACCGGCCGCAATGGAGATCACCGAGTGGCCGACCAGGCGACGCTTGCATTCGAGCACCCAACAGCCGTAGCCGACCCGCATGCAGTCGCGGAAGATGCCCGCGGTCCAGGGAAAAGGATAGGCGGCGCGCTCCACCTGCATGACCCGATCGACATCGCGGGCCCGCATGCGGCGCAGTGTGGGTTCGGGTTCGAGGCATGCGCTCATGTCGCGGTGGCCTCCCGACCGCGCCCGTAGGTCTTCTGCTGCGACGCGAACCCCATTTCCATCGCGTTGCCGACCTCAGTCCCCGAGTGCCCGCGCGCGGGCCAACAGCAGGTCACTCCAGGCCCTCGCCTTGTCCGCCGGCGAACGCAGCAGGTAGGCCGGGTGGTAGGTGACCACCAGCGGCACGCCACGGAAGTCATGCTGCCGTTCCCGCAGTCGACCGAGAGGCGCGTCACTGCCGAGGAGCGACTGTGCCGCGACCCGGCCGAGCGCGACGATGACGCGGGGTTCGATCAGGTCGATCTGCCTGTCCAGAAACGACCGGCACGCAGCCGCCTCGGCCGGCAGCGGGTCGCGGTTTCCCGGCGGCCGGCATTTCAGGATATTGGCGATGTAGACGTCTTCTCCACGCCGAAGGCCCAGAGCGGCGAGCATGTTGTCCAGCAGGCGGCCGGCACGGCCGACGAAAGGCTCGCCGCCCCGGTCTTCCTCGGAGCCGGGGGCCTCGCCGATGAAGAGCCAGTTGGCTTTCGGATCGCCGACTCCGAAGACCGTCTGCGTACGACGCCGAGCGAGTTCGGAACACGCGGTGCAGGAGGTCACCCGTTCCCCGAGGTCCGCCCAGCCCAGCTGCGCGACCGGAACCTCGGCAATCGTTACGGCGGCAGCCCGTTCCTCCCGAGGCGCTGTCGGGACACCCGCCCCGTCCGCGTCGAGCCGTTGCGGGGCGGGCGGCGTCTGCCGCGGCACCCAGACGGGGATCCCCATCTGGTGCAGAACCTCGCGCTTGCGGGCGCTCAGCGGCATCGGCGGGCCTCAGACGCCGTCATGCTGGGGGTGAGCCCGCTCCAGCGGCACCATGAGCCGGTTCAGCGCGTTCAGGTAGGCCTTCACCGACGCAATCACGATGTCGGTGTCCGCGCCCTGCCCGTTCACGATGCGACCACCGCGCGACAGGCGCACGGTCACTTCGCCCTGGGCATCGGTCCCCGAAGTGATGTTGTTCACCGAATAGAGCAACAGGTCGGTCCCGCTCTGCACGATGGATTCCACCGCCTGGAAGGCGGCATCGACTGGCCCGCCGCCGTCGGCCGCCCCGCTGAGGATGCGATCGTCGGCCTCCAGCCGCACCTCGGCGCGGGGCGTGGTGCCGGTCTCCGAACAGACGCGCAGGCTCTTGAGACGATACCGATCGGAGGCCTCCGGCGCGAGTTCCGAAACCAGCGCCTGCAGATCCTCGTCGAAGATCTCGTGCTTCTTGTCGGCGAGTTCCTTGAACCGGGCGAAGACCTCGTCGAGTTGTTCGGCGCTCTCGAATTCGACCCCGAGCTCGCGCAGGCGGGAACGCAGCGCGTTACGCCCGGAGTGCTTGCCGAGGATCATGCGGTTGGCGCTCCAGCCGACATCTTCGGCACGCATGATCTCGTAGGTGTCCCGGTGCTTCAGCACGCCATCCTGATGGATCCCGGACTCGTGGGCAAAGGCATTCGCGCCGACGATGGCCTTGTTCGGCTGGACCGGAAACCCCGT
>PWRV01000257.1 GCA_003563455.1 Thioalkalivibrio sp. | reverse complement strand
CTGGCCCGTGCCGTCCGGCAAGGTAGTGCGTCGGCGACGCAATCGGGGCCAGTCCCACGCGCTCGAAGTGCCTGACCGAACGCGGCATGTGCGACGCCGATGTCACCAGCACGAACCGCCGCTCACTGCCGAGGAAGTCGCGTACCGCATACGCCTCCTGCGCGGTATCCGTAGGGTTATCCAGTACGACGATGCGCTCTAACGGCACGCCCAGCTCCCTCGCAGCTGCGGCATAGGCCTGCGCGACGGCCAAATCCCCGGTACGGCGGCTCGCACCCGTCACCACCAGCCTCGCCTCCGGCAGCCACTGCAGCAACCGCAGGCCCTCCATCAGCCGATGCACAGCGCTGTCGCCGAGCTGCGTTCCCGCGGGCCAGTCCGCCTCCGGCTTCCAGGCGGCACCGAGCACCACCACCGCCACGACATCCTCAAGCGCGCCGACCTCCAGCACCGGCGCATACGCCTGCTCCAACGGTTCCAGAAGCCGATCCGCGACCGGGGTCCAGGCCGAAAGGAACACCAGCAGGAATCCCGCGAACACCGCGACGAACCCCGACCGGCGCAACCCTCGGACGACGATCCCCGCGCCGATCAGCACCAGGAGCTGGGCCACCGGCAAGGGCATGAGCACCGTGGCCACGAGCGACTTGAAAAATTCAAACATGCTTCAGAACCCTGGTGGCATTTCCTGTGGTAACGACTGGACGTCGTCGCCTGACACAACACTGAATCGCGGCTGGAGGTCACCCTTGCGATAAGGGCATGCGGACCTTCGCGAGCGCGGATAGGCGCATTCGTGTGCTGGCTGGTTCTTACCGATGCTCAGCAGTTTTGCCGGGAGCTCGCCTCGCGCCGCCAGTCTGAAGCAGCGTGCCGATGTAGATCGCCAGCACCACCTGCGTCGCGGGGATATGCCAGCTGAAGTCGGCAAGTGCCACCAGCGCCAGAGCGGCAAGCCCGGCGTAGAGCGCTATGCGCTCGGTACTGGGGCGCGCGGCCCGGAGCAGCGCGATCGCCACCGCGATCAGCAGCGCGGCACCGATCACGCCCATCTCGATCAGCCACTGCAGCAGGTCGTTGTGCGCGTAGTCCCACCACTGCGTGAGATGGCCGGGCTGGATCTGCTTGAACGCGGCCTCGAATCCACCAAGCCCCACGCCGTGCAGCCACCAGGCGAGCGGGAACTCGGTGACCATCAACCCGAAGACCTCGAAGCGCGCGTCGTGCCCGCCGGTTGCCACCAGGCGCTCGGCCAGCGGCATCAGTCCGTACCAGGCCGCAGACAGGAGCCCGGCCCCCAACGCCAGATACGCGGGCCAGACGGCGGCGCCGCGCAACACCCGCCAGTGACGGGACCACAACACCAAGGCGACGACCATGCCCAGGAGGCCGGCGCTACTGCCGAGCCGCGAGGCGCTGCCAAGCAGCGCGGCCCCGATAATCGCGCTGGTGATCAGGCTGCCCGCGATCTTGATCTCCTTCGAGCGGCGCCCTAGCAGCGGCATGTCCCGGATCCACCAGACCGCCACGGCGAGTGGCCACAAGAGCGCGAGGTAGGCGGCGAAAAGGTTCCGGTTGCTGAAACTGCCGTGTACGAACCCCGGGTTGTTGCGTTCCCAGATGCCGAGGATGGTGTCCGAACCCATTGCGTGGGCGCCGACACCGTAGACCGCCTGAACCACGGCGCTGGCCGCCAGAAGCAACCAGAGTATGTTGCGCTGGGCGACAGGCAGGCTGTAGGCAATCCACGCCACCGTGAACAGCGCGACGAACGCAGCCCAGCCGCGCAGCGTCGCGCCCACGTCCGGTGACCAGTGGCGGGGCGCGAATTCCGGGTGGTTCCAGAGCGCCTCGGGATAGGGCCCGAACGCGGCCGGGAGGGCCGGCACGGGCGCCACCTGCAGCAGCACCAGGCCGGTGAAGACGCCCGCGAACACCAGCCAGGCCCGGTCCGGCCCGGGCAATGCATGCCGCCCGGGCCACATCGCCGCGAGCGCGGCCAGGAAGGCGCCGGAAGCCAGCAGGAGCAGGCTCGTGGCCATCGCGTCCATGGTGCGGTTGCCGAGCAGGAACGGCAGCGCGAGCGCGATGGCGGCAACGACCAGCGTGGCCGGCCACGGCAGCGACCCCTGCATGTCCCGAGCATGGCTGCGCCGCCGGATACGCCCCGGCCGCCGCCCGCGGACCGGCCGGGCGTCAGTAGCTGATGCGGTCAAGGCGCCAATCGCCGTCCTGCTCGACAACCCGATAGCGAATGGGGCCCACCGCACTTGCGGGCGCGCGACCCGGGTAACCCACAGCCATCTCGAACCGGGCGCTGACCATCCAGGCATCGCCATCGGGCTGAATGTCCTCGACCTGAATCTGAAGGCTGCGCGAGTCGGTTTGTTCGAAGAGTTGCGAGTAGCTCTCCCGGAACCAGTCCCGCCCCTCGTTTGCGTTTTCGGCGGGATTTCGGCTCAGGCTGCCCAGATACGCGTCGATATCTCCGCGCTCGAAAGCACCGCTGTAGCGACTCAGCAGCGCACGGATCTCCTGTTCGGCAACGACGCGGGCATCCGGTGCCTCGGGTTCAGGCTCGGGCGGCGGCGCCATCGCCACGTCTTCGGCTGGCGGAACCGGGCGCGGCTCAGGCGCCGCGGTTGCGGGCGGATCAGGAGCCGGGACCGGCTGAGGAGCCTCGGAAGCAGGTGCCGGAGGGGCCTCGAATGCAGGGCTCCGTGGCTGGGGCTCGGGCTCGGCCACCCTCGGCTGCGGAGCCGGCATTTCCCCCGGAGCCGGGGGCTCGGCGGCCGGCTCGGCCTGAACCGGTTCCGGCGCCACCTCAGCCTCTGGAGCCGGTTCCTCGGGTGCCGGGCCAGGTTCGATCCGGGCGACGGATTCCGGTAATGCGAACGTATCGGGGCTGATCGCGCTGAGTTCGGGTACCACCTCGTCTGCCGGCGCGTCGAATTCGGGCTGGGCGGGAACCTCCTCGGCGGTCCGGATCTCAAGAGGCTCGGGAACGGGAAGCGCATCCGGCGATGGGCCCCACGGATCCGTTTCCGTTTCCGTTTCCGTTTCCGTTTCCGTTTCCGTTTCCG
>PWRV01000300.1 GCA_003563455.1 Thioalkalivibrio sp. | reverse complement strand
TGGCTGGTGGAATTCAGCAAGCGAATGATGAAGGGCCTGCCCGTCGCGCACGGCATGCGCATGGGCCTTAACCTGGTCTTCACGCCGAAGACCAAGAGCTGGGGCAAGACCGGCGAGGTCCTCCAGGCCTACGTCCGCGAACAGAAGGAGGCCGCTCATGGCTAAGGTTGCTTACTATCCGGGTTGTGCGCTGGAGGGTTCCGGCGGCCCCTACGACCGGTCGACCCGCCAGCTGGTGAAGGCGCTGGGTCTCGAAATGGAGAACCTGCGCGACTACAACTGTTGCGGTGCGATGGAGGTGAAGAACGTCCACCCGATGCTGCAGACCTACCTGTCGGCCCGGAACATGGCGATCGCCTCCGAGCAGATGGGCATGGATACCGTGATGGCACCGTGCAACGGCTGCTACCACAATCTGAAGAAGGCCGAGTTCGAGACCGCGACCTCGCAGGAAGCGATGGATACCGTGCAGGATCTGGCCCGCAAGGCCGATGATCCGGTCTACAACGGTGACGTGCGTACGCTGCACCTGCTCGAGTGGCTGATGGAGGAGCTGGGGCCCGAGGGCATCAAGCAGAAGATGACCAAGAGCCTGAACGGCATCAAGATCGCCAACTACTACGGCTGCATGTACACCCGGCCCCGGCAGATCTTTCCGGAGAAGGACCAGGGTCCCGGGTCCGAATCGAGCTACAAGCCGCACTTCATGGACGACCTGCTCGCCGCGGCCGGAGCCGTGAACGTCGACTACCCGCTGAAGACCTCCTGCTGCGGCGGCGCGCACACCCTGTCGGACTCCGATACCTCGACCCAGCTGGTGCTGAACCTGCTGCAGGCCGCCGAGGATTCCGGTGCCGAGGTGATCGCGACGGAATGCCCGACCTGCCACTCCGGTCTGGAGATGCACCAGGTCCGTGCGGAGACCGAGTTCGGTATCAAGACGGGCGTGAAGGTCCTGTACTTCACGCAGCTTCTCGGGCTTTCGATGGGACTCTCCCCGCGCAAGCTGGGCATCCACGAGAACGTCAGCGACTCCATCGGTCTGCTCAAGGAGAAGGGCGTCATCTGACCCCGCCGCCGTGCACCCCTGCAGCGGGCTCCCCGCTGCAGGGGCAGGAGCCCGGCTCTGGTGTATAACCCTGGTGCTGGCATTGGCGAAACGCTTGCCTTCTACAGGGGCACGGGCGAACGCTGTAGGAGGCCAGCCTCTGGCCGATCGTCCCCGGCGCCGGATTCGGCGGTAGGGCTCGCCTCCTCGAAGGGGTCGGGCGAACGCTGCAGGAAGCCAGCCCCTGACCGACGCGCTTCCCCCGGAGCCCGGTCGGCATGAGGGCTTTCCCGCCACCAACGGAACGGGCGCCAGAACGGGTCCCTGGTGTCACTCAGGAAGACGATCGCAGGAGGCAGGACATGGAGTGCAACGGCTGCGAGTTTCACCCGGAGCTGTTCTACGACGACGAGTTCCAGATCTGGGTGCGACGCGAGGACGACGATACCCTGACCGTCGGAATGACCGATCTGTCGCAAACGATCGCGGGCAAGATCATCCACGTCCGCGTACGCCGGCCCGGTACGCGCCGGCCACCCGGAAAGCCCGTTGCGACCATCGAGAGCGGGAAGTGGGCGGGGCCGATCCCGAACTTCATCGACTGCACCATCGTCGAGGGAAACGCCGAGGTGCTCGAGAACCCCGTGCTGCTGAACTCCGACCCCTACAATGCCTGGGTCGCCCGTGTCGAGCCGGTGAATGGCGCCGAGACGGCGCTCAGCGGGTTCGTGACCGGAGATGAGGCCGAAAAGGGCTACTGTCAGCGCGCCCGCGACGAGGACATTCACTGCCAGCGACGGAGCCGTTGACGTGGAGGGAAGCGAGATGAGCGCAGAACACTATCTGGATAACGAAGAGCAGACCGTCGTGATCGTGATGACGTCGGGGCCTTCGGACCCCCACCGCTGCGCCACGCCCTTCTATCTGGGATCGGTGTTTGCCGCGATGGACGTGGACGTGCACATCTTCTTCACGATGGAGGGCGTGCGGTTGATGCAGAAAGGGGTCGCGGAAGAACTGAGGGCCATGGAAGGTGGCAAGCTGATTATCGATTTCATTCGGGATGCGAAGCGGGCCGGCGTGCGGCTCCACGTTTGCCACCCTGCTTTGCCGGGGTATAAAATCGACGCATCAGCCGATCTCATACCCGAGGTCGATGAGGTGAACCGGGCCAGTGAGCTCGCCGATCTGGTGTTGCGTTGCGACAAGACGCTGAACTTCTGAGGCCGGTTCTTCCAGTTTTTCATACAACGGGAGGGCATCATGGGTGCAGTGCGGGGTTGTGAGTTTCCGGAAGACCTGCTCTACAACATCGAGAACAACGTGTGGGTGCGGAAGGAGAGCGATGGCACAGCCACCGTTGGCTTGACCTCCTACGCCTGCTCGCTCGCGGGCACGATCGTTTCGTACACGCCGAAGAAGGCCGGCAAGACCGTCAAGAAGGACAAGTCCTGCGCGACCGTTGAGTCCGGCAAGTGGGTGGGACCGGCGAAGACCCCGGTGACGGGTGAAGTCGTCTCCACCAATGACGCCGTCGCAGCCAAGCCGGGGCTGATCAACGAGGATCCCTACGGCGAGGGCTGGCTGGTGAAGATTCAGCCGGAGGACTGGGACGGCGAGTCCGGAGACCTGAAAACGGGCGCCGATGCGTTGTCCGCCTTCGAGGCGAAGATGGAGGCCGACGGCTTCGGCGGCTGCTGAACCGCAGCGTCCGGCCACGAAATCAGCCGCCGGTCCGTGCAAACGGGCCGGCGGTTTTTTTATGGGCGCAGGAAGGGCGACGCAGCGATTGCCCCGACGGGGATGAGGCGAGCGCCCGCGGCAATCCGGGGCGGCGGGTTGTTGCGCAGGGGGGGCGAGCGCCCAGGGCATTCGCCCCGGCCCCCTGTAGGAGCGAGCCTGCTCGCGAACGCGCCGCAGGTGCTCCAAGCGCCGGGGGCAAGGCAGCGCCGCATCGCGGCTGGAAGCCGCTCCCAGTGCGCCCGTGGAGGCGCATTCTCAGCACGGTGAGAGTCCGTGTCGGGGTAAGCCAAGGCCCCGTAGTCGAAGGTAACTGCGTCG
>PWRV01000026.1 GCA_003563455.1 Thioalkalivibrio sp. | reverse complement strand
ATGTATGACAGAGGGGACGACATTCATTTCATCCGGCGTACCAGGCCTGGACGAGGTCCTGGGCGGTGGCCTGCGCCCGGGCTTCCTCTATTTCCTGGAAGGTGATTCCGGGACGGGCAAGACCACCCTTGCACTTCAGTTTCTTCTCGGGGGAGCGCGCCGGGGCGAGCGCACACTGGTCGTCTCCTTCTCGGAGACGGCCGGGGAACTCGCCACCGCGGCAGTCTCTCATGGCTGGACGCTGGACGGCATCCACGTTCGCGACCTGACCGACGGGATGGACAAGGGGGGAGCACCGGTTCTGTTTCACCTGTCGGAGACGACCCTGGATGAACGGGTGAGCGAGTTACTCGATGCCGTTGACGAGGTGCGGCCGGAACGCATGGTGGTGGACACGCTCTCGGCGCTGCGCATACTGAGTGACCATCCGGGTCACCTGCGTCGGCAAATGGAAATGATCCAGCACCGAGTGCGCCAACGCGACTGCACCCTGCTGATGGTCGATCGAGTGTTCGGCGAGGACTTGCTCCATCCGCGCAGCCTCGCCTGGGGCATCGTTCGTCTGGAGCAGATTTTTCGCCAGTATGGCCCCGAACGCCGACGTATGTATGTGCCGAAACTCCGCGGCCAGCGGTACCTCGGTGGCTACCACGACATGCGTATCAACACCGGTGGTGTCGAAATCTTCCCCAGCCTGCGCACTGCCGCCTCCCGGTCCGCCGTCGAGTCTGAGCTCACTTCTACTGGGCTCGGGTCGCTCGATGCCCTCCTGGGTGGCGGTTTGCGCGCGGGAACCAGCACCGCGCTGCTCGGACCTCCGGGATCCGGCAAGTCGACCCTCGTATCCCAGTTGGCGGTCAGCCTTGCGAACCGTAACCTGCACGGGACGATATTTTTGTTCGACGAATCGGTGGAGACTTTTCGCGTTCGAGCTCGATGCCAGGATTTGAATATCGATGCTTGTCTCGACAATGGCACCTTGCGGGTGCACCGGGTGGATCCAGCCGAATGTTCCCCCGGCCAGTTTGCAGACCGTCTGCGGCGGCTTGTAGAAAAGAACGATTTGGGCTTCCTGGCGATTGACAGCCTGAATGGATACCTGCATGCCATGCCCGACGAGCAGTTCATGCACCTGCACGTTCATGACCTATTGAACTATCTGGCGGCGAAGGGTGTGATCACCCTGTTGACGATGACCCAGCCCGGGCCCTTTGACAGCGGGCAGCGCATTGCCATGGATCTCAGTTATCTTGCCGACACCGCGATCCTGCAGCGGTTCTTCGAGTCGGAGGGTGCGATTCGTTGGGCCATCTCGGTGATGAAGAAGCGCTATGGCCACCACGAGCACACCATCCGGGAGTACCGCATTGGTTCCGGAGGTCTGGAGTTGGGCGAACCCCTGACCCGTTTCCAGGGCGTACTGACGGGGGTGCCCGAATACACGGGCGAACAGAGTCCCCCGATATGAGCGTTCAGCAATGAACAACGGGTCTGCGACGCAGCCAATGGAGGCCCGGATATTGAGCCTGTGCCCCAGCCGGGCGGATGCGCTGATCATGCGACGCCTACTGGGTTCGGTCGGCATGCCCTTCGATGTCTTCGAGGAAACCGCCGAGTTCTGCGCGGCCCTGAGCCCAAAGGCGGGTGTGCTGCTGTTCAGCGAGGAGGCATTGCTCGGTCCAGCCGGGGAGTGCGTCCAGGAACTGCTGTCGAACCAGGAGGACTGGTCATCCATCCCGCTGATCGTGCTCGGCGGCGGTACGCTCAAGGGTCCCGCTGCCGAAGCCTTGCCGGCCCTCGAGGCCAAGGGGCGGGTGACCTTCGTCGACCGGCCAGTGCGCCTGGCGGTCCTGGCCGCAGTCGTGCGTATGGCGGTGGCCGACCGGCTCCAGCAGTTCCGGGTGCGAGACCTCTTGGCAGAACGGGCTGAGGCCATCGCACGGCGTGACGCTTTCCTCGCAATGCTCGGGCACGAGCTGCGCAACCCCCTGGGTGCGGCGAGCCTCTGCGCGGAGATTCTGGCCCAAGCCCCGGACGGCCCGAAGGCCGAGGAATGTACCCAGATCCTGTTGACCCAGGTCAGCGACATGAAGCGGCTGCTCGACGACCTGCTCGACGTCTCGCGCCTGACGCGGGACCGGCTTGAGCTGCGCTGCAAGCCGATGGAACTGGGGCGGGTCTTGCGCGAAGCGGTGATGCAAGTCCGCCATGAGATCGAGGACCACCGCCAGCGTCTCGACGTGCAGCTACCCGCTGACGAGGTTTTGATGCACGGAGACGCGACCCGACTCCGCCAGGTCTTCGCGAACCTGCTGGGGAATGCCACCCGTTATTCGCCGGCGGATACCGAGATCACCCTCAGCGCCGAACGTGAGGGAAACGGTGTCCGGGTGTGTATCCGGGATCAGGGGTATGGCATGACCCGCGAGCACCTGGACCGGGTCTTCGAGCCCTTCTGGCAGGGTGCAGATAGCGGGGGTCATGGTGGCCTCGGCATCGGGCTGACTCTCGCGCACCGCCTCGTTGAGATGCACGAGGGTCGCCTCGAGGCGTACAGCGACGGCGAGGGTCTTGGCAGCGAGCTTCGGGTATTTCTGCCATTGTCCGAGTCGCCACGCACCGCGCCCGCGTCGCGTGAGAGGTCGGCCGACGCGCACGGCCTTCGGGTGGTGGTGATCGACGATAACCGCGACTTCGCGCTTGGCATACAGCATTTGCTGAGTCGCAAGGGGTACCAGGTCGAGCTGGCCGGCAACGGGGCCGAGGGAATCACTGCGGCCGAGCGGCAGCGCCCCGACGTGATCCTGCTGGACATTGGACTGCCCGACATGGACGGCTTCGCGGTGGCAAGCCGCCTGCGCAGCCTGCCCGGCCTGCACGGCGTCCGCATTATCGGCATGAGCGGCTTCGGCAGCCCTGAACACCAGCGCCGTTCCCGGGAAACGGGGCTGGAATGCTATCTGACCAAGCCGGTATCCGCAGCGACTCTCGCCAAGGCAATCGCCGCCGACAGCTGAGGCCTGCAGTCACGACACCTGGATGCCTGGCAAGGCCCTGGGGTCATGGCAAGGCCTGGAGTCAGGTCTCACATTTCGACACATCGGGTCCGGCAGAGT
>PWRV01000259.1 GCA_003563455.1 Thioalkalivibrio sp. | reverse complement strand
CTGAAGTACGCGCGCAGCGTCTCGGTATGGCGGGCATAGCGGCCGTCGACCGGGCTGACGGCAGTGAGCGGGGAGAGGGTCATCAACGGCTCCGGGGAGATCCCATCGGGCCGGCGATTATAGCGCGGATCCCGCCGGGTTCAGCCCGGGCGGCAAGCAGGAGCGACGACCTGCCAAATGGACATCGGTTCCGATCCCGGGGTGGCGGATCGCCAGCCGGAGTCTATCCCCGGTTTGCGTCGGGATAGAATGAGGATTCATTCGCTCCGGAGCGCAATGATGGCCAACGACGATTACCGCACCGAACACGACAGCATGGGGCCGGTCCGTATCCCGGCCGACGCCCCCTGGGGTGCCCAGACCCAGCGCGCCGTGGACAACTTCCGGATCGCCCACCGGCCGCTTCCCGACGCCTTCATTCGCGCGCTGGCGCAGATCAAGGCCGCCTGCGCCGAGGTGAACCGCGAGCTCGGCGGGCTTACCACCGAACAGGCGGCCGCGATCGTCGCGGCCGCCGATGCGATCGCGCTGGGACAGCACCGTGCGGCCTTTCCGGTCGATGTCTACCAGACCGGGTCGGGAACCAGCACCAACATGAATATGAACGAGGTGATCGCGCACCTCGCCGCCGAAGCCGGCAGCCCGGTTCACCCGAATGACCACGTGAACCGCGGGCAGAGCTCCAACGACGTGATCCCGACCGCGATCCACGTGGCCGCCACGGTGGAACTGGAACAGCAGCTGCGGCCTGCGCTGCGCCACCTGATCGCGGTGATCGCGCGCCGGGAGCGTCAGCTCGGTGATGTGGTAAAGACAGGGCGCACGCACCTGATGGACGCGATGCCGATCCGGCTCGACCAGGAGCTCTCCGGCTGGCGCACGCAGCTCGAACTCGGCGAGGCCCGGCTGGACGAGCTGCGCCGGCGCCTGGGCAAGCTCGCGATCGGCGGGACCGCGGTCGGCACCGGCGTCAATGCCCCCGAGGGCTTCGGCGAGCGCGTGGCCCGGCGCCTCTCGGAACGGCTGGAGCTGACCTTCGTGCGCCAGGGGAATGGCTTTGCCGCACTGGCGAGTCAGGACACGGCGGCCGAGCTCTCCGGTCAGCTGCGGACCCTTGCCACCACGTTGCTGAAGATCGCGAACGATCTTCGCTGGATGAACTCGGGCCCGCTGACGGGCCTGGGGGAGATCGGACTCCCGGCCCTGCAACCCGGCAGTTCGATCATGCCCGGCAAGGTGAACCCGGTGATCCCCGAAGCGGTGGCGATGGCCTGCGTGCAGGTGACGGGCCTGGATGCCGCCATCAATGGCGCTGCGCAGTCCGGGAATTTCCAGCTGAACGTGATGCTGCCGCTGATCGCCGACAACCTGCTGACCCAGATCGGGCTGCTGGCCGGATCGATGAACCACCTCGCGGACCGCGCAATCGCGGATTCCACGGTAAATCGGGCACACCTGGAAGAGGCGCTGGCCCGCAATCCGATCCTGGTCACGTCGCTGAATGCGGAGATCGGTTACGAGGCCGGGGCCCGGATCGCCAAGCTCGCGTACCAGACGGGGCGTCCGATCCTCGACGTCGCCGCCGAACAGACCGGGATCGAGCGCGAACGGCTGGCGGGTCTGCTGGATCCGATGCGACTCACCGGGCCGCGCTGACGCCTGTCCAGGCGGTGGCGCCGGGCTTCCGGTTCGCAATGCAGGGGCGATCCCATCCCGATTATGGAAGCGCTGAATAAAGCCAACCTGGCTTTTTCAGCGCACGCTTCGCTGCAAATGTGATTTGCAGCTTGCTTCAGAAGCTACCACCTGCGGTGGTCGATTCTGGCGGCACTTCCTTGTGCCGCAGGGAAACGCCGATAAATCAGCTTTTCCTGATCAGGGGGTGCCCGCGGGACCGGTCTCTGCCGTTCGAGCCGGCCCGTGGATGCGCTCGCGCAGGCGCTGAAAAATCACGTAAAGCATGGGGATCAGGAACACACCGATCAGCGCGGCCGCCAGCATGCCGCCGAAGACGGCCGTGCCCACGCCACGTTGGCTGGCCTCTCCCGCGCCGGTGGCAGTGATCAGCGGAACCAGTCCCATGATGAAGGCGAAGCTGGTCATCAGTACCGCGCGAATGCGCAGCCGGGCTCCGTTGGTCGCCGCGTCCAGGATCGGCACGCCCTGGCGCCGCTCTTCCATCGAGAACTCCACGATCAGGATCGCGTTCTTGGCCGCGAGGCCGATCAGCACGACGATTCCGATCTGGGCGTAGAGGTCGTTCGAGAGCCCGGTGACCCACAGCGCCACCATTGCACCAACGACTGCGACCACCACGGACAGCAGCACTGCGGCTGGCATGGACCAGCTCTCGTAGAGCGCGACCAGGAATAGATAGGCAAAGAGCACCGCCAACGCCAGCACGATCACCGTCTGCCCCCCGGCCTGCTTCTCCTGCAGCGCGGTGCCCGTCCATTCGAAGCCGAAGCCGTCGGGCAGGGTCTCCGCGGATACCGCCTCCATCGCCGCCAGCGCGTCGCCCGAACTGCGTCCCGGTGCGGGACCACCGCTGACGGTCACGCTGCGGTAGTTGTTGTACCGCTGCAGCGACTGCGGTCCGAGGATCAGTTCCGGCTCCACCAGTGCGCGTAGCGCGACCATCTCGCCGTCGCGGTTGCGAACATGGATCCGGAAGATGTCATCGACGCGAGCGCGGTCCTCCGCTTCACCCTGTACATTCACCTGCCAGACGCGGCCAAAGCGGTTGATATCGTTCACGTAGGCGCCACCGAGTGTGGCCTGGAGCGCGGAAAACACGTCTCCGATCTGTACCCCGAGAGCCTGCGCCTTGTCCCGGTCGATATGCAGGTAGACCTGCGGGTTGTCCGTCGCCCACGTGGAATACACCGCTCCGAGATCGGGATGCTGATTCGCGGCGAAGACCAGCGCGCGCATTGCAGCGGCGAGTTCTTCCGGCGACCGCCCCTGCAGGTCCTGCAGCTGCAGTTCGAATCCGCCACCGGTCCCGAGGCCCACTACCGGCGGGAGGTTGAAGGGCATCACCCGTGCGCCGGGCAGCGCATTCCCCTGTACCGCGAGCCGGCGGATCGCCGCATCCACCTTCAGGTCCTCGGTCGTACGCTCGGAGTAGGGTTTCAGGCGGCCAATCAGGAACGCACTGTTCGGCTGTACTGCACCGTCGAGGATGCTGAAACCGACTACCGACAGTACATCCTCGACCGCTGGGTCTTCCGCGGCTATCGCCTCGACCTGCTTGACCACCTCGAGTGTGCGGCTTACCGAAGCACCCTGTGGAAGCTGGATCTCGGCCATGTAGGCTCCCTGATCCTCCTGGGGCAGAAAGCCGGTCGGCGTGGCCTGGAACAGCCCGAAGCTGCCGAAACCGAGCACCAGCACGATCACGCCGGCAATGGCGGAGACCCGTACAATGCGGGCCACCGCCCACGCGTAGCCGTCACGCACGCGGTCGATCCCGCCGAGCACGTAGCGCATCGGACCGCGCCGGTGCTGTGCGCGTTTCAGCAGCAGCGCACTCAGGGCGGGGGAAAGGGTGAGTGCGTTCACCGCTGAGATCAGCATCGCAAACGCAATCACCGCTGCAAACTGCTGGAACATCTGCCCGGTGATCCCGGGAATGAAGGCCACCGGTAGAAACACCGAGAGAAGCACCAGCGTGATCGCCAGAATCGGACCTGTGATCTGGGTCATCGCCTTTTTCGCGGCCTCCCGCGCCGCCAGGCCTTCCTCCTCCATGATCCGCTCGACGTTCTCTACCACCACGATCGCATCGTCGACGACGATGCCGATTGCCAGCACCACTGCAAGCAGCGAAATCGTGTTGATCGAAAAGCCCAGCATCAGCAGGAAGGCGAAGCTGCCGACCAGGGCCACCGGTACCGCGATCATCGGAATCAGGGTGGCCCGCAGGCTCCCGAGGAACAGAAAAACGACCAGCACCACGAGCACGAAGGCCTCGAAGAGGGTGTGCACGACCTTCTCCAGGCTCGCGCTGACGAATTCCGAGGTGTCGTAGACCACGCGATAGTCGAGGTCCTCCGGGAAACGCCCGGCGAGCTCCTCCATCGCGGCGCGCACGCCCTCGGCGACCGCCAGGGCGTTGGCACCGGGCGCCTGATAAATTCCGATACCGGCGGTGTCGCCACCATTCAGCCGTGCCAGCGCATCGGAACTCTTCGCCCCGAGTTCCACCCGGCCCAGGTCCCGTACGCGCACGGTGGAGCCGTCGGGGTTCGCGCGCACCACGATCTCTTCGAATTCCTCCACCTCGGAAAGGCGGCCGCGAGTCTGCAGGGTGATCTGGAACTGGGCGTCTTCGGTCATCGGCTGCGCGCCGATCCGGCCGACGGCTGCCTGTACGTTCTGGGCACGAATCGCCTGCACCACGTCCGTCGGCGTGAGGCCGAGCGCGGTCAGGCGCTCCGTGCTGAGCCAGATGCGCATGCTGTAGTCCTGCACACCGAACAGCGAGACCTCGCCGACGCCGGGCACGCGGGCGAGCGTGTCGAGCAGGTTGATGGTTGCGTAGTTGCTCAGGAACAGGCCATCGTAGGTCTGCTCCGGCGAGTGCAGCGCGACCACCTGCAGCAGCGCCGAGGACTTCTTGCGCACCGTCAGACCCTGGCGCTTCACTTCCTCCGGAAGCTGTGCTTCGGCCAGCGCCACGCGGTTCTGTACGTTAACCGTGTTGATGTCCGGATCGGTGCCGAGTTCGAAGGTGACGGTGAGCGAATAGAAACCGGCGTTGGTCGCGGTGGACTTCATGTACAGCATGTTGTCCACGCCATTGACCTTGCCCTCGACGGGCTGGGCGATGGTGGACTCCACGACCTCGGCGCTGGCGCCCGGGTAGAAGCCGGAGACCTGCACCTGCGGTGGCACGATGTCGGGGAACTGCGCGACCGGAAGACGGGTGAGGGCGATCAGGCCCGCCAGCGTGATCAATACCGAAATCACGATCGCCAGCCGTGGCCGGTCGATGAAAAAGTGCGAGAACATCGCGCTTCAGTCCGCTGCCGGAGGCTGCCAGGGCGTCGCCGTGACGGCCTGGCCGGGACGGACCTTCTGCACGCCCTCCACGATCACCCGGTCGCCCTCGGACAGGCCGGACCGAGCGATCACGCGCCCGCCGATCTGCCGGCCGGTGGAGACCCGTCGCACCTCGACCTGCTGGTGGTCGTCGAGCGCCAGCACGAAGGAGCCGAGCTGGTCGACCTGGAGCGAGGTCTGGGGCACGAGAATGGCGGTCTGCGGCTCTCCGATCTCGAGGATTGCGGTCACGAACTGGCCGGGCACCAGAAGCCCGTCCGGATTCGGCAGACGGGACCGCACCAGCACGGTGTCGGTACCGGGATCCACTGTTACGTCAACGAAATCCACGTGTCCATCGTGATCGAAGCGGCTCCGGTCGGCAAGCCGCAGTTGGACGCGTACCGCCGCCGGATCCCCACCCTGCTCGAGCACCGCTCTGCGGTACTCGAGCAGTTCCCGTTGGGGCAGGGGCAGCTGGACGTCGATCGGGTCCAGCTGCACCACGGTTGCGAGCGCACCAGCCTCGGGGCCCACGAGATTGCCCACCGTGTAACGCGAGAGTCCGATGCGCCCATCGATCGGGGCGCGAATCTCGGTATAGTCGAGATTCAGGCGGGCCGCCTTCAACGCGGCTTCGGCCTGCGCGATCCCTGCGCGCGCGACCGCCTCTGCCGCCCGCAATTCGTCGACGCGTGCGCGCGGGATGTCATTGTTGCGCAATAGCTCCTCGCCGCGGCGCAACTGCGCCTGGGCGTTCTCGGATTCGGCGCGCGCCCGCTCGACGTCCGCCTCGCGCTGCGCGACGGCCGCCTCGTAGGCATCGGCCTCGATCCGGAACAGGGGATCCCCGACAGCGACGGTCTGCCCTTCGACAAAGGAACGCGCCTCGAGGAACCCCTGGACGCGGGCCAGGATCTCGACCCGCTCGCCCGCCACTACACGCCCGACGAATTCACGGGTCTCGGTGACCGGTTCGGTTTCCAGTTGAACGACCGTCACCGCGGGCGGTGGACCTACCTGTGTCGCCGCCGGATCTTCCGTGCTGCAGGCGGCGAGCAGGAGCGCGCTAACGCCTGCCACGATGCCCAGCATCCGCCCATCGGTCCGTGCCGCCTGCAGGCGGATCCACCTTTTTCCCAGCATCGGCCCCCTCTCCCCACCGTTTCGGGTTTTACGCAACGCCCGGATCGCTCCGGGCCGCCGCCACTTCAGTGAAACGCTGGTTATCAGCGCTTCCTTGGACCTACGCGGCGAGTTGCCGCAACACGTAGGGCAGAATACCGCCGTGACGGAAATAGTCGACTTCCTGCGGCGTGTCGAGGCGAACCCGGGCCAGGAACTCGGTAAGCGACCCGTCATCGCGAGTCGCGCGGACGGTGACCTGGGAGGCCCGGCCCTCGTCGAGTCCTTCGATACTGAAAACTTCGCGGCCGGTCAGGCCCAGCGAAGCGGCACTCTCTCCGGGCAGGAAAGTCAGCGGGAGCACCCCCATGCCCACGAGATTCGACCGGTGAATGCGTTCGTAGCTCTCGACGATCACCGCCTTCACGCCCAGCAGCAGCGTACCTTTCGCGGCCCAGTCCCGCGAGGAACCGGTCCCGTATTCCTTGCCCGCGATCACCACCAGCGGCACTCCTTCCTCCTGGTAGCGCATTGCGGCATCGTAGATCGGCATCTCCTGGCCCTCCGGAAGATGCAGGGTGACGCCGCCCTCGGTGCCGGGCGCGAGCAGGTTGCGCAGGCGCACGTTGGCGAAGGTGCCGCGCATCATCACCTCGTGGTTGCCGCGACGGGATCCGTAGGAGTTGAAGTCCGCGGGCTTTACGCCCTTGCTCGCGAGATACTGGCCGGCCGGGCTGTCCGGGTGGATCGAACCGGCCGGCGAGATGTGGTCGGTGGTCACGGAATCGCCGAGCAGGGCCAGCACGCGGGCTCCCTCGATCTTGGTCAGCGGTGCGGGCTCCATCGTGATGCCTTCGAAATACGGCGGATTCCGTACGTAGGTCGATTCCTCCTGCCAGTCGAAGCGGTCGCGCTCGGGCGCGGTCAGACGCATCCAGCGATCCTCGCCCCGGTAGACGTCCGCGTAGGTGCTGCGAAAGCTCTTCGCGTGCACGCTTCCGGTTACGGCGGCCTGGATCTCGGCGTTGCTCGGCCAGATGTCGCGAAGATGCACCGGGTTGCCGAGCGCGTCTTCGCCGATCGGATCGTTCTGCAGGTCGATCGCCGTCGTACCGGCGAGCGCATAGGCAACGACCAGCGGTGGTGAGGCGAGGAAGTTCATGCGCACCTCGGAGTGGATGCGCCCCTCGAAGTTGCGGTTCCCGGACAGCACCGAACTGACGATCAGGTCGTCCTTCAGCACGGCCTCGCTGATCGCTTCCGGCAGCGGACCCGAGTTGCCGATGCAGGTGGTGCAGCCGTAACCGACCAGGTGAAAGCCCAATGCCTCGAGATCGGTCATCAGGCCGGAATCCTGCAGGTATTCGGTGACGACTTTGGACCCCGGGGCCAGCGAGGTCTTGACCCATGGCTTCACCTTCAGGCCCCGCTCGCGCGCCTTGCGCGCGACCAGGCCGGCTCCCAGCATCACCGAGGGGTTCGAGGTGTTGGTGCAGGAGGTGATGGCCGCGATCACGATGTCTCCATGGTCGAGCGTAAAGTCCTCGCCGCCCAGGGTGACCCTCGTGCGCGGCTTGGTGGCGACTGCCTGCTGCTCGACACCAACCGCAGTGTGTCCGCCCTCGGCCTCGAAGCGCTCGGCTTCCTCGGGCTCGGTCGCGGCAGACGCCCGTTCCTTCAGCAGGGTGTCGATCATGCCCGAAACGCGGGTACCGACTTCACGCAGCAGCAGGCGGTCCTGCGGCCGTCGTGGCCCGGCCAGGCTCGGCTCCACGGTGCCCAGGTCCAGCTCGAGCACATCGGTGTAGCGCGCCTGCGGTGCCCCGTCCTCCCGCCAGAGGCCCTGCGCCCGCGCGTAGGCCTCGACCAGTTCGATGTGACCCGGATCGCGCCCGGTGAGCCGCAGGTATTCGAGCGTTTCGGCGTCGATCGGAAAGATTCCGCAGGTCGCGCCATACTCGGGCGCCATGTTCGCGATGGTCGCGCGATCTGCCAGTGGCAGGTGCCCGAGACCGTCGCCGAAGAACTCGACGAACTTGCCCACCACGCCGTGCTTGCGCAGCATTTCGACGATCACCAGCACAAGATCGGTGGCGGTTGCGCCCTCGGACAGCCGCCCGGAGAGCCTGAAGCCGACGACCTGCGGAATCAGCATGGAGATCGGCTGACCGAGCATCGCGGCCTCCGCCTCGATGCCGCCGACACCCCAGCCCAGCACGCCGAGCCCGTTGATCATCGTCGTGTGCGAATCGGTTCCGACCAGAGTGTCCGGATAGGCGAAGCAGCGCCCGTCGGGTCCGTCTTCGACGAAAACCGTGCGCGCGAGGTATTCCAGGTTTACCTGATGCACGATGCCGGTGTCGGGGGGTACCACCTTGAAGGTGGAGAAGGCCTGTTGGCCCCACTTCAGGAAGCTGTAGCGCTCGCGGTTGCGCGAGTATTCGAGCTCGGCGTTGAGTTGCAGCGCATTCACGTTGCCGTAGGTATCCACCTGCACCGAGTGGTCGATTACCAGCTCGGCCGGTTGCATCGGGTTGATCTTTGCCGGATCGCCGCCGAGTGCGACCATCGCGTCGCGCATCGCGGCGAGATCGACCACCGCAGGCACGCCCGTGAAATCCTGCAGCAGCACCCGGGCGGGGCGAAAGGCGATCTCCTGCGCAGGCTCGGTTGCGGGATCCCAGTCCAGCACGGCCTCGATGTCGCTGGCACGCACGGTGCGGCCGTCCTCGAAGCGCACCAGGTTCTCCAGCAGGATCTTCAGCGAATACGGCAGACTTGCGGCCCGGCTATCCTCGGTGATCGGCACGATGCCGCCCTCGCGGCCGCCAGCCTTCAGGGTTCGGGTGAACTTGTCGGTGGGTGCGGTCATGGTGTCGGCTCCAGGGGTCAGGTGTTGAGTCGGTGCAGGAGGGCGCGCGCCTCCTGTATCAGACGGTTGCGCCCGAACAGCAGTTTCCAGCGTGAACCTCCGGCCTGGCGCCAGAGTACGGCGGTCCGGATGCCGGCGAGTAGCGCGGCACGGATGCGTGCCGCGACGTTCGGGTTCGACAGATGTGTCTGCTCGCCCTGCACGATGATCCGCGGCCCCAGCGGCGAGATGGTCTCCTGGTAGACCTCGGCGAGCCGGGCGACCACGCTGTCGTGCGTGAGATTGAAGTACTCGACCTGGCGCTCGGCGGCCTTCAGCCCGTCGCCGAGGGCTGACAGCATGTCCGGCCGCGCCTGCAGCTTGCGTTCGAGAAAGATCAGGCCGATCGCGTAGCGCGTGATCTCCATGTCGGGTGGCTTTCCGCCGGATTTCAGCTGGATCTCGATGCGTTCGAGACCATTGCGCAGGTTTGCCTCGCCACGGAAGATCTCGGAGGGCGTATCAACATCGAACGCAAACAGGCTGCCGATCATGATCTCGAACTCGTGGTCGTCGCATTGGCCCCGCCAGGCAAGGTCCTTTACCAGCGACGCAGTCTGAAAGATGGCGGCAAGGGCCAGGGCTCGGTTGTAGTCGCTTCGCTCCAAGAATCGCGCATCCCGCTGGGTGGAGGGTAGAAGAGGCCCGCCACTATACCGGAACTGGGTCCAATGGCTCGCGTGACCGCGCCGCGATTACGGCTCCGCCGAGGCATTCGCGGCCGCGGTAGAAGACGATCGACTGGCCCGGGGCCACCGCGCGCTGGGTTTGCTCGAACGCGACCTCCAGGCCGGAGGGAACCGCATGGACGATCCGTGCGGCCTGCAGCGGCTGGCGGTGCCGGATCCGCGCCATCAGCGGCTCGCCGCGCACTGCGGGTTCCCGGATCCAGTGGGGCGTTCCGGTCGTCAGCCCGCGGCTCTGCAGCAGCGGGTGGTTGGCGCCCTGTGCAACGATCAGGCGATTGTTCGCCGTATCCTTGTCGACGACGTACCACGGTGACTCCGTGCCGCCGGCGACGCCGCCTATGCCGAGTCCCTGGCGCTGCCCCGGCGTATAGAACATCAGGCCCCGGTGTGTACCCAGGAGCTGCCCCTCGGGGGTTCGGATTTCTCCTTCCGTTGCGCGCAGGTAGCGGGACAGGAAATCCCGGAAACGACGCTCGCCGATGAAGCAGATTCCGGTGCTGTCCCGGCGCGCGTGATTGGGCAGACCCAGCGCCTGGGCCTGGCGACGGACGTCGCTCTTCAGCAGCGATCCGAGCGGAAAGAGCGCCGGACGCAACTGTGCCTGTGTCAGGCGGCAGAGAAAGTAGGTCTGATCCTTGCCGGCATCGGCGGCGCGCAGCAGTGCGGACGCATCCGGGGCGTGGCGGACTTCCGCATAGTGCCCGGTAGCCACGTGATCGGCGCCGAGTCTGCGCGCGTGTTCCACCAGCGCCGGGAACTTGATCTCCGGGTTGCACAGGATGTCCGGATTCGGGGTCCGGCCTGCCGCGTACTCGGCGAGGAACAGTGCAAAGACCCGTTCCCGGTAGCGGGTCGTGTAGTTGGCCTTGTGCAGGGGGATGCCGAGGGTGTCCGCGACCTCCCGGGCGACCGCCAGGTCGGCCTCCGCGGCACAGTAGCCGGGTTCGTCGTCGTCCTCCCAGTTCTTCATGAACAGGCCCTCGACCCGGTAGCCGGCCTCGAGCAGGCGCGCCCCGGCCAGCGCCGAGTCGACGCCGCCGGACAGCCCCAGGATAACCTTCGGGCGCCGCTTCATGCCCTGGCGGGCACCAGACCACCGAGGCTGTCCAGCGGCAGCCGGACGCCGGCTTCAAAGCGCTGCAGTGACCGCTGTACCAGAGGGCTGCGCAGGGTGAACCGGTCAGCCGCCTCCGACGGAGTGAGCCAGTGGGTCGCGACGATCACCGGATCTCTGGTCACCGGTTCGGTCAACGGTCGCGTCGCGCCCGTGAAGGCGACGCGAAGGGTCACCGCACCGTCCGGAAGCCGCAGCAGATCGCAGCCGAGCCAAAACGCGGGAAGGAAGTCGAGGCTCGTCTCCTCGCGCATTTCGCGTACCACCGCCTGCAGGAGGTCCTCCCCGGACTCCAGATGACCCGCCGGCTGATTGAGGACCCGCCGCCCGCGGATGATCTCCTCAACGAAAAGATAGCGTCCGGAGTCGGCGACCACCGCGGCGACGGTAACGTGGCAGCGCAGACGGTCGGTCATCGCCTGTTTGCCAATGCTGGCAGCATGAATCCGATCATTTCTTCATGATAACGCGACCACCCGGCGCCCGCGGCACCCCGACGATGAAAGCGCCCTCCACCGCTTGCGGGGGAGGGGAGGAATTCATGACTTTCGCGCTAACTCCCATGGCACTGCGCCACCCCCGACGATGAAAGCTCCCTCCCCCGCTTGCGGGGGAGGGTTGGGGTGGGGGCTCAGCGTCGGGCCCGGCCCTCACCCCCGGCCCCGTTACTCCGGGCATCCTGCCCTCCGCCCTTCGGGCCCGCCTACGGCGGTTCGAAATCCGCTCCCGGCGCCCCGGGGACAGGTTTGCAAATCTGTCCCCGGCCCTTGGGCACCTGGTCCGCAAGCGGGGGAGGGGAGCAATGCGCGACTTTCACGCTAACATGGCTGGCCTGCGCAGGGCGCGCGGGGTTGGTACAAACCAAAGTACCTTCATCGTTTGTATAATCCGGCGAACCGCCCACTCGCGACCCCTGGAGCAGCCATGGCCTACGAACATATCAAGATCCCCTCAGACGCCGAACGGATCGGCGTTGAT
>PWRV01000080.1 GCA_003563455.1 Thioalkalivibrio sp. | reverse complement strand
CGCTGGTCGAGCAGCGCGAGATCGACGCCGAAAGCGTGCAGATTCAGGATACCGCTGGCGTCCAGGCCTGCGAGGGTGAACGCGCTGGCAAGGCGTGCGGTTCCGCCGAGCAGCGTAACGCCGGCGTCCGCGGGCAGGTAGGCGTTGTACCGGGTAAAATCCGGGATCTCCGTTTCCGGAAGGGTGATCTCGGTCGTGAAATGGGCCGGGTCGGGAGCCACCAGCACACGGGAGAAGGCTCCGGTCCGTGTCGTCAGCACCAGGTCGCGCCCGCGCAGGTGGGGGCGGTCATCCTCTTCGCGTTGCAGCGTGTAGCGCGGAATCTCGAGCGCGAGCCGCGCCTCTTCCGGCGTCTCGAGCCGGGCGCTGAGTTCTCCGCTCCCCGCGGCCCGGTGGTCGAGAAAAGCCACCCGCAACTTTTCCGCGGCCACCCGCAGGTGGCTGCCCGGCAGGACGCGGTCGCCCTCGAAGCCGCCTTCCAGGTGCAGCTGTCCGTCGCCTTGCACCGCCAGTCCGTGGGCATCCGGCAGGAACATGTTGAGGAATCCAAGGTGCCGGATCCGGCCTTCCAGGGCCAACCGCCCGCCCGGCACCCCGTCGCGCCGGTGCAGCCGCCCCTCGCGAAGTACGAGGTCGCTTTCCAGTTGTTCGGCCGCGGGCGTCTGTCCGCGTGCCCGCCAGTTCAGCCGGCTGCCGGAGATGTCCAGCCGCGTGCGGTCCAGCGCGGCCTCGTTCAGGGCCAGCGTCAGCTGCATGCCGCTTTCCACGGCGTGTTCCCGAAACCGCGTGCGCAGGCTGTCTCCGGAGAGCTCGAGCGAGCCTCGAAGCCGCCCGTCCGCCACCTCCAGCTCTCCGTGGCTTCGCGCGGTTCCACCCAGCAGCTCAAATGGCGCAGGATCGGCGAGAAAGGGCGCCAGGTATGGCTGCAGCGCGGCGATGTCCGGCAGGCGCGCCGCCTGCCAGGCAACCTCAGCGCGGGTGCCGTCCAGTGGTCGTTTCGGGTCGAAGGGACCCCTCGCCGTCACCTGAAGGGCGGCATCGGTCAGCAGCTGACGGTTCCGGTGTTGCAGCGTGGCGTCGGCGAGCCGAACGTCGACCTCGACCCGGTCCCCGCGATCGAGCCGCGCGTGGAGCGTGCCTGCGCCACTCGCCGCGTAGTCCAGCGCCTCGATGTCCAGCCGAGGCGCGGCGACCTCCAGACGGGCCCGCACGGGGCGTGGGCCCAGCGTCTCCAGCTCCCCCACCAGCGAGCCGGTGCCACGCAGCTGGATGCCCTGCCCGTCGAGCAGGTGGGTGAGGTAGCGATCGAGAACGTCCAGCCGGATCACCTCGCCGCGCAGTGCCAGCCGCGCCCGCTCGGGCGCCTCCAGCCGGTCGAGGCGCTGGTTGTCGAGATCGACCGCAAGCGTCAGCGCCGCCTCCCGCGCGTACGGCTCGACGGTGGCCAGCGTGACGTCGGCGAGCCGCATGGTCAGGGTCAGCCACTCCGGGGCTTCCGCGGTGACCGCCAGCAGCACCGAGCCGTCGCCCTCCGCGCGGTGCCGTGTGTCGTTCGGCTCGGGCGTGCCTGAATCGGATGTGCCCCTTGCATCCCCGCGCAGCGACTCTTCATCGATCTCGACGTTTAGCGCGGGCGAGTCCAGGCGCAGGGTGCTACCCGGCACCACGATTCCACGCTCCAGCACCAGATCGCCGCGCAGCGATCCATGCCCCGACAGCGCAAGCCAGGGCAGGGGCTCCAGATAGGGCGCGAACACGTCCCAGGCGTCGGCGTGGGCGTCGATCTGCAGCTTGCCCGACAGCGCGCCCAGCAGGTCGGCGCCGGCCTCGGCAGGGGCAACGCGGCTCAGTGACGCCTCGCCGGTGAGGCCGATGCCCCGGACCAGCGTGGCGGCGTCGGTCACCCGCGTGAGCACGCCCTGGTCGAGTTGCAGATCCAGCCGCGCGATTTCCAGCTCCCGCGACGCGAGCACGGTGTCGTGCAGCCGCAGTCGACCATCGCCCTCGAGGGCGAGGTCATTCAGGGTCAGCCGGCGTATCCCGCGGGCATCGAGCGCGCGGATACGGAGCTCGCCCCACAGTAGCGCCGGCACGGACAGGTCCAGGGTGGCGTGTTCCGCTCCGACCGAGAGCGCGAGTTCGTCGTCTTCCCGCGCGAGGTAGAAGCCCTCGACCTCCCAGCGCCCGGGGTGCCGGCTGCGGCCCCGTTCCCAGCCGATCTCGATGCCTTCCATCTGCGACAGGCGCTGCGGCAGCCAGGCACTGTTGACCAGCCAGTGGCTGACGGCAAACCAGAGAAGAAGCAGTGCCAAGAGCACGGCCACCAGCGCGAGGACCGGGCGATACCGGAAAGGGTCGTGAGCGTGCATAGCGGGATTGTGGCCTCCCCGGCAGCCTGGTGCACGGCCGCCGGCCGGGTCGCCGCGACGATCGGCCCGGTTCCGCGGCGCTCAGGTTCCGCAGAAGGTCTGGTACCCGCGCTGTTCCGGCCCCGGCGGGTGGCGGTAGTCGGAAGTGTCGAGGCCGGTATCGTAGGGGTTCGCGAGGACGTCGAGCAGCCGCAGGGCCGGGTCGAGGTCTCCGTCCCGGACAGCCGCGTCGAGCGCCTCTTCCACCCGATGGTTGCGCGGGATCACCGCCGGGTTCGCGTGCCGCATCCGCCGGATCGCCGCGTCGATGCCGCCGTCCTGGTGGGCCAGCCGCTCGCGCCAGCGGGCATGCCAGCCGGCAAACCCCGGGTCGGCGAAGGCCGGGTTCAGCTGGCCGGGCCGCGCGGTCCCTGCCTCGCCCACGAGCTCGCGGAAGCTGTTGGTGTAATCGAGGTCCTGCTCCTGCATCCACTGCAGCAGTTCGGCAATGAGTTCGGCGTCGCCGGACGCCTCGCCGCCAAGGCCCAGCTTCGTGCGCATCATCCCGCGCCAGCGCTCGGTGAACCGCGCGGGGAAGGTCTCGATCGCCTCCTGTGCACGGCTCAGGGCGGCGTCGGGGTCCTCGTCCAGCAGGGGCAGCAGGGTTTCCACCAGCCGGGCGAGGTTCCACTGCGCGATCTTCGCCTGGTTCCCGAACGCGTAGCGGCCCTGCCGGTCGATCGAGCTGAAGACCGTCGCCGGGTCGTATCGGTCCAT
>PWRV01000320.1 GCA_003563455.1 Thioalkalivibrio sp. | reverse complement strand
GGACCATGAAAGCTCCCTCCCCCGCTTGCGGGGGAGGGTTGGGGTGGGGGCTCAGCGCCGGGCCCGGCCCTCACCCTCGGCCCTCACCCCCGGCCCCTCTCCCGCAAGCGGGAGAGGGGAGAAAGGCGCGACTTTCACGCTAAGATGGGGATTCAGGGCGCCTCCGGTCTCCGGCTGACGCGCCGCCTCCGGGAAAGCCGGGGCACGAAGCCAGACGGGGCAGGTGATGGGCGAGGACATCAGCGAAGGCCGCTTTTCCCCCGAAGACTACCAGCGCTTCGGGGTCTGCCTGGACCGCGAGACGGAGCGGCTCGGGCATTGGCTGCGCAGCCGTGATGAACCCGGTTCCAGCCGTCCCCGTCTGGGTTTCGAGATCGAGGCGTGGCTGATCGACGAGGACTGCCAGCCTCTCCCCGGCAACGAGGCCTTTCTCGAAGCCTTCGACCACCCGATGGCCACGCTGGAACTCGCCCAGTTCAACGTGGAACTCAATTCCAGCGTGTTCCGGGCCGGGACCGACTGCTTCTGCATGGTGCTCGAGGAACTGACCGAGACGCTGCGCCGGGCCCGCTGGGCGGCTGAGCAGATCGGGGGTACGCTGCTGATGGCGGGGACGCTGCCGACCCTGTTGCCGGAACACCTGGGATTGCACCACATGTCCCGCCGCACACGGTACCAGGCGCTGAACAGCGCCGTGCTGGAACGTCGTGCCCAGCGGCCGCTGCACCTGGAGATCGAGGGCCGCGAACACCTGCGGCACGAACACAGCGACGTCATGCTGGAAGCGGCAGCAACCTCGTTCCAGATCCATCTGGAGACCCAGCCAGCGGTCGCGCACCGGGTCTACAACGCGGCGCTCGCGGCCTCCGCACCGGTGCTGGCCGCGAGCGGCAATACGCCGTTCCTGTTCGGCAAGCTGCTGTGGGAGGAGTCCAGGATCCCGCTGTTCGAACAGGCGGTCGAGGTGGGCGGGTTCGGCAACTCCGCACGCGGCCCCATCCGCCGGGTGACCTTCGGCAGCGGCTACCTGCGCGAGAGTATCGCCGAGGCCTTCCGGGAAAACCGGGAACACTTCCCGATCCTGCTGCCGAGCCACCTCCCGGAGAACGACACAACACTCCCGCATCTGCGCCTGCACAACGGCACCATCTGGCGCTGGAACCGGCCGATCCTGGGACTGGACGCCGATGGCAGCTTCAACCTCCGGATCGAACACCGGAGCCTGCCGGCTGGTCCCACACTCGAGGACATGCTTGCGAACACCGCCTTCCTGCTGGGCCTGATCGAGCACCTGGTGTCGGGACCGGGCACCGGGAACGGGGCGCTGCCGTTCGCCAGCGCCCGAGACAACTTCTATGCGGCGGCCCGCTACGGGCTCAGGAGCCGCCTGCGCTGGGAGGACCGGCAGCCGCAGCCCGCGCATCAGCTGATCCTCCAGCGCCTGCTGCCCCACGCCGCAGACGGGCTGGACCGCCTCGGAATCGATGGCAGCGAACGCGATCACCTGCTGGGGATCATCGCGGCCCGCGTGCAGTCCGGCCAGACCGGCAGCATCTGGCAGCAACGCTGGGTCAAGCGGCACGGCCGCGACATGAAAGCGCTGACCCGAACCTACCGTGACTGGCAGCGGACCGGCCTGCCCGTGCACAACTGGAGTCTGTAATGTCCGAACCGCTCTTCGACGAACACGACGCTCTGCCAGAGGGCTTCCTGTCCGCGAGCCCCGAGGACCTCCACCGCGTCCTGCCACGGCCGGCCATCATCCGGCTCCCGGGAATGCGGACTCCCGCAGTGGCGGTCGTACTGATGCTTCACGGCAACGAGCCCGTCGGCCTGCAGGCGGTACAGCAGCTGCTCCGGCATTATGCCGGCCGGCGTCTGCCCCGCGCCCTGACGCTGGTGGTCGGCAACGTGCAGGCGGCTGCGGTCGGGCAGCGGCATCTTGACCGCCAGCCCGACTTCAACCGCATCTGGCCGGGCACCGAGCAGCCTGGCTCGCAGGAGTCCCGAATGTTCGAACAGGTCATCGCCCGCCTGCGCGAGGACGGCCTGTTCGCGGCGATCGACCTGCACAACAACACCGGGCGCAACCCGCACTACGCCTGCGTCAACTTCCTGGACGACGGCTTCCTGAACCTCGCCGGCCTGTTCGGGCGCACGGTGGTCTATTTCACGCGGCCGCGCGGGGTGGCGTCGATGGCGCTGGCAGACATTGCACCCTCGGTGACGCTCGAGTGCGGCCACCCGAACGACGCGGCGGGCATCCGGCACGCGCTGGAATTCATCGACGCGGTGCTGCACCTGAGCCGATTCCCCGACCATTCTCCGGACGTGCGGTCCATCGATGTCTTCCACACCGTCGCACAGCTGCGCGTGCGCCCCGGCCTGCACGTGGGTCTGGACGAGGATGCCGATGTGGTGCTGGAACCGGATCTGGACCGCATGAACTTCCGGATCCTGCCCGCCGGCACCCGGTTGGTTCGCCAGACCGGGCAGACGTCGGGCTCCGTGATCGCGACCGATTCGGAAGGGCGCGATGTCAGCACGGACTACCTGGAGCAGGAAGGACCGGACGTCCGCCTGAGCCGGCCGATGATGCCGTCGATGCTGACGCTGGACACCCGGGTCATCGCGCAGGACTGCCTGTGCTACCTGATGGAGCCGCTGGACCTGGCGCGCAATTCGAGTTCCGCCGCCCGGATGGCCCACCCGGCCAGCGCTGAATAACCCCTCCCGGCCCCTTACCCGGACGGCCATGAGGGCTCAGTCGTCGCGTTCGACCCGTTCCAGCACCTGCTCGACGCGATCGCCCTTGCGGTAGTAGCGCGGATGGCGCGACATTTCGGCCAGGGCGCGTTCGCGCGCCTCCTCGGTATCGAACCAGCGGAAGTACTCCCAGTCCGGACCCAGCAGATGGGGGGCCGCCATGGTGCTGCCTTCGGGGAGGGTGATTCGGATGCCGTAGCGTTTCATGAACGGGGGAACCCTCGGAAGCAAACGCGGGAGCATGCCCGCCGCTCGGTGAGCCACTCGTGCACAGGTCTTTCGGCGAAGGGGTTGGTGGCTACGCCCTGATTCGAACAGGGGACCCCATCATTATGAGTGATGTGCTCTAACCAGCTGAGCTACG
>PWRV01000308.1 GCA_003563455.1 Thioalkalivibrio sp. | reverse complement strand
TGGGACCTGATCATGTCCTCCACCTACGACTTCGCCGAGCCGGGCTTCATCCTGATCGACAAAGTCAACGAGATGAACAACAACTGGTGGTGCGAGGAGATCCGCGGGACCAATCCTTGCGGCGAACAGCCATTGCCGGCCTACGGTGCCTGTCTGCTCGGGTCGATCAACCTGACGCGCTTCGTTCAGGAGCCTTTCACGGACCGGGCCGGCTTCGACTGGGACGGCTTCCGCGAGGCGGTCGGGGTGTTCACCCGGATGCTGGACAACGTGGTCGAGATCAACGGGCTGCCGCTGCCGCAGCAGCGCGAGGAAATCATGCGCAAGCGCCGGCACGGGATGGGTTATCTCGGCCTCGGGTCGGCGCTGACGATGATGCGCATGAAATACGGCGCCGAGGACTCGCTGCATTTCACCGAGCAGGTCACCCGCGAGATGGCGCTCGCGGGCTGGCGGACCGGGCTGGAGCTCGCGCGCGAGAAGGGCCCGGCACCGGTGCTGGACGAGGAATTCACGGTCACCGCGAAGATGCTGCGCCAGCGCCCGGAGATGGTGCGCGACGGCTTCGGTCCCGGCGACCGCGTGAAGGGACGGGTGCTGCTCGCTCGCTACAGCCGCTACATGCAGCGCGTCGCCGAGGTGGATCCGGAACTGGTGGAACAGCTCGCCGCCGAGGGCTGCCGCTTCACCCATCACAGTTCCATCGCGCCGACCGGCACCATCTCGCTGTCGCTGGCGAACAACGCCAGCAACGGCATCGAGCCGAGCTTCGCCCACCACTACGCCCGCAACGTGATCCGCAGTGGCAGGAAATCCAAGGAGAAGGTGGACGTCTTCTCCTACGAGCTGCTGGCCTACCGCGAGAAGGTGAATGCACGGGCAATGCCGTACTCCGATGTCGAGGAAGAACAGCTGCCGGACTACTTCATCACCGCCGATGACGTCTCTCCGAAGGCGCACGTCGACGTGCAGGCAGCGGCCCAGAAATGGATCGACTCCTCCATCTCCAAGACCGCCAACGTGCCGACGGACTACGCCTTCGACGCCTTCAAGGACATCTACCGCTATGCCTGGCAGTGCGGCCTGAAGGGCTGCACGACCTTCCGTTTCAACCCGGAAGCCTTCCAGGGCGTACTGGTGAAGGAGAAGGATCTCGAGAACACCACCTACCGGTTCGTGCTGGAGGACGGCACGGTGATCGAGGCCAGGGGGAACGAGGAGATCGAGTACGACGGCGAGACCCACTACGCCGCCAACCTCTACGACGCCCTGAAGGAAGGGTACTACGGCAAGTTCTGAGCCGGGAGCGCGAAAGATGACCATCCGAATCGACAAGAAGATCACCGGCTACGAGGTCGCCCGCGAGGAGCCGGCCGCCGGGAAGCCCGCTGCGGCGCCGGAGCACGAGGCCGGGAACAAGGTCGTGCAGATGCACGAGAAACTCGAGCGGCCCGAGATGCTGATGGGCTCCACCTACAAGATCAAGACGCCGCTCTCGGAGCACGCCCTGTACGTGACCATCAACGACGTGGTGCTGAACCCGGGCACCGAACACGAGCTGCGCCGACCCTTCGAGATCTTCATCAACTCGAAGAACATGGACCATTTCCAGTGGATTGTCGCGCTGACGCGGATCATCTCGGCGGTGTTCCGCAAGGGGGGCGACGTGACCTTTCTGGTCGAGGAACTGCGCTCGGTCTTCGATCCGCGCGGCGGTTACTTCAAGAAGGGTGGCCGGTACATGCCTTCGCTGGTCGCCGAGATCGGTGATGCGATCGAAGGGCACATGCGCATGATCGGGCTGATCAAGGACGACGGCCTGGACGAGCACCAGCGCCGGCACGTCGAGGAAAAACGCGCCCAGTTCGAGGCCAGCCGCAACCTCGCACAGACCGAGACCGATCCGGGTGACCCCTTTCCCCCGGGTGCGCAGCTCTGCAGCAAGTGCAACACCCGGGCAGTCGTGGCGATGGACAACTGCCTGACCTGTCTGAATTGCGGGGAGAGCAAGTGCGGGTAGTAGGATAGGGGAACCCGAAGTGACGGCCGGGCGCTGACGAGGCGGCCCGACGTCCCCTCAGCCCCGGGAGCATGCCTGCGATGAACCAGAATCCTGTCCGCCCCAGCGACACCTCGGCTGCGATCGCCGAACTCGCCCGCATCCAGCTGGCCGGCGAGCGCAGGCTGCAGCGGTTGGAGACGCTGTTCCGCTGGAACGTCGTGCTGCTGCTGACGACGCTGCTCCTCGCCGCCTTCGCGCTGACCCAGTTCTTCGGTGCGGCCTCGGCCCAGCCCGGCTGGCCGCACGCGACGCCCCAGATGGTTCCGGAGCCGCGGCCGATCGAGCCCCCGGCGGCAGCACCGGCACCCGCAGCGCCGATGCCGGACCCCCGCGCAGGGGTCGAGGAGCCCCGCACCGGAGAAGATCCGGCGGCGATGGACCCCTTCCATGCAATCACGGCGGTACTGCACGAGCTGCACGGAACCCTTTACGAAAGCAAGGAGGCGCTCGCCGTGCTGCCGGAGATGGTGGACGAGATGCGCGAGATGCGCGGTAACGTCGGGCGGATCGCGGCCACGATGGATTCGATGGACGCCAAGATGGACGGCGTGCCGATGATGGTCGAGGAAATGCGCCGGCTCAACGTGAACATCGACATCATGACGACCTCGATCGATTCGACGATGGGACGCATGGGGCGCATGATGCCCTACGTCTGGTGACCTTCCCGATGCGCCAGGCGCAGCGCGCTCCCCGGGGCGGGATGCCGAATGTCACCCGGCAGTCTTTCAGGCGGCTTGCCCGCGTCCTGCCCGTGCTGCTGGTCGTCGCCGCCGCGCCGCTGGCGGCGCAGGAGGTGCTGGAGCCGATCACGGTGACGGTGACCGCCCCGCGGCTTGCGACGCCGCTCGCGGAAATGCCGGCCGCGGTCGACGTGATCGACGCCCCCGCGGCGACCGAGGGCCGGCAGGGCCTGCAACTCGACGAGGCGTTGAACCGCGTACCCGGCCTTTTCGCGCAGAACCGCTACAACTTCGCGCAGGACGTGCGGGTGTCCATCCGGGGCTTCGGGGCCCGCGCACCCTTCGGCATCCGGGGTCTGCGTATCCTGCAGGACGGGATCCCCGAGAC